>NZ_JAGHZH010000018.1:0-9419 GCF_017746885.1 Roseofilum sp. SBFL
GGAGAGTGACAGAAGAGGGTTACAGCGCTTCGCGCTGCTATGAGGTACATTGTTGATCGTAGATTCGAGTTGTCATTGCGACCGCAGGGAAGCAATCGTCAAGATTGGGGGATTTTGCGATTGCTTCATTCCACTTCGTTCCATTCGCAATGACTGATCTCAATGAGACTGTACTCCGTTACAGCGCAAAGCGCTGTAAGTATTTTGGTCTTCTAGGGGAATCTGCGCCAAGGCATCTAACCAAGGGCGATCGGAACTCGAACCTTGGGCTAACATTTGTCTGGGTTGACTTTGGGGAGAGGCATTAAAATCTCCCATCAGAAACCGATAAGATTGTTTATCTAGCCATTGATTTAGTTGATTTAAAATAACTTTTGCCCCCAAATTTCTGGCTAGGGCACTGTTATAATCTAGGTGCGTATTCAAAATAATAATCTGTTGATTTTCGGCGCTGATAAATTTCCCCCAAGTAACAAACCGTAGTTGATGATTGCCCCATTCTGGGCTGATGCTACCGGGAATCTCTGGTGTTTCGCTTAACCAAAATTCACCGAATTCTAAACAAGTTAGGCGCTGGGGATGATAGAAAATCCCGCAATATTCTCCGCCACCATTCCCCTGGCGATCGCGCCCGATACTCTGATATTCGGGTAAGCGACGATGTAGATCGAGCATTTGATGGGCTAAACATTCTTGAGTTCCCAGAATATCGGGTTGCTCTTGGGAGATCCACCCAGCAACAGCCTCTCGTCTCAACTGCCAATTAGAATTCCCTGGGTCAGGTTTATCGTAGCGAAGATTAGCGGTAATCAGTTTAAGTTTCATGAGGGGATAGAAATAGATTGTAGGGGCAAAAAAGATTTCGCCCTTACTTGTGCTACTCAAGGTTAATTGAATTGGCGATCGCTATATTGAAACGGATAGCCAGCATCCTTAATTTTCTGATTGGAAACCCAAACATTATAGGGTCTAGGATCGGGTAAGCTGGCATCCCAAGTAACGGCAGGATAGTGATGTAAGCTCAATAGGCGATCGAGAAAGTTTTGGCGAGTTAAATGGGCATCATCGACTAAATTATAAATACCGTGCAACCGGTGCTGGCAACTGTGGGCGATCGCTCCCACAATATCCTCTAGGTGAATCCAATTGGTGGCTTCTTGTCCCGTTCCAGGACGAGCGGTTCCTGCCATGGTGCGATAAATTTTGATGAGTTCCCGGTTCGGACCGTAAATTCCCCCAAGACGAAAAATACAAACTTTACGATCTGGAGTGTGGGCATTTAGGAGAACCCGCTCCGTTTCGGCTAAGATTTCACCATTATCAGAGACAGGAGCAACTGGGGTTGTTTCATCGGCGCTGTTCCCTTGGCGATCGCCATACACTTGATAACTGCTTGTATAAATGATCTGTTGAACTTGGGGTGCAGTTTCCAGGGCAGAAACTAGACTTTGAGCGGTTCCCAAATAGGTATCTCGATAAGCATCTGGGCTGCGGTTGGTGCGTTTTGCGCCTACGCTGAGGAGGATAATCTCTTGGTCTTGGATAATTTTCTTTAGTTGTAAGCGATCGCTTCCTTGTAAGACCATAACCTGATTCGCGATCGCCTCTAAATCCCTTACTCGCTCTGGTGTCGTCGTCGTCACCGTTACCTGATGCCCTCGATCGAGCCAATATCGACTACATGCACTTCCGACATAACCACATCCAATAATTGCAATTTTCATCCCTAATTTCTACCTTGGGCCTCTTGAATAAACTTCACAATTTGTTATATACTAAAAAAGTATTGGTAGTAACAAGCAGGGGGTACAATGAGTGACTCAGACCATCAAACACCGCACTGCTGCTGTTATACCACTGACGGAAACGATTAACGTCCATACCGATCTTTCTCCAGAACATATTCCTGCACTCAGAGCAGGCTTTGCGCTCTATCCTTCTAACCCCCGATGGAATATCTTTAAATTTCGGGCTTGGCGGTTAGGGCGGCAATGGCGATATGCCCTGCAAGCTGGAGAAATGGAGGTTTGTTCAAGCAACCGTCTATTGGTGAGAGCAGCTCATAACCCACAACCAGAAGAAGAACCCTCAGACAGGCCGTTCTCGCCGAAAACATTATTGTTAGCTTAACCCTGTCTCTTGTTAATCTCTATCTGGACAACTGAATCTGGGGCACTTTTATCCGTGCCCCCCCAATGTACGAATGCGAGAATGCAGCGTTGCATCCAATCTTTAAAATAGGGGTTGAAAAGAGTTGAAAAAGGCCTCGATATCTAGCGCTTTGATCTGAGTGTTCTGATACCCTACTCCTAAGATATAAATGCGATCGCCCATCACCATCATTCGCAGTTGAATATTCTCTTGCCCATCATTTAAAACTATATCCTGTTGATTATCCGTTCCCATCGTCTCTTGAACGGAAAAACCGGTATCTTGAACAATGGTATCTAAGACTTGAGCGAGAATTGCCTCACCTTGATGGGCAATTTCTGTTTGTCGATCGGAAAACGCCACAATAAAGCGAGACTTTTCCTGATTCGTCGTCAAGACATCAAAGGCTAAATTGCCCACCAGAGTAGGCATTGACTGTTGTTCGTGGGTAGAAAGACCTGTGGGCATCCAGACTTGGAATTCTCCTGCCCGCGAAATGAAATGTTGCCATTGTAGTTTACCCGTATCAACAGTTAAAAGGGGGCGATCGTCAGGAGAGGCTTGCAGTCGTTGTACCTCTTCTTGCAGTTGTTGATAACCCTCTTGAAAAAATGTGGGACGGTTAGGATTAGCAAATTGGGCTTGAACGGGAGAAAGACCAAGTAACCAAACACTCCCAGCACTGATCCATCCTGCCGCCATTCTCCAGGCGATCGCTTGACTCTGAAACGGTGAGTACATACCATTCTCCAAGATTAGGCTCATTGAATTATAGCGCTGGGAGCTATAGCTATTTTAATCACATTTTGACTACTGACTCCCGGACTGACGTGATAATCTTCTCCATTTCCGATTCAGCCCAATCCAAAAACTGTTAATCTATCAAAGAGGCTAAATGTGCAACAAGATGGGGAGATCATGAGGCAGCTTTGGCAATGGTTCAAGAGTTTACTGGGGCAAATCTTTAATCCTGGAGAGAAGATCTTAACCGGGAGTTCCACAGAATCCGATCTGCATCAGAGTTCATCAGAAGAAGTCCTTTCGCGTCTGAGTGAAGCAGATTATGAGTTTTTATTTCGGCAATTAATGGAGGGGGTGGATCGGGGATGGCAAGTAGAGAGGGTGGGACTCTTTTTTGAAAAATTAGGCGATCGCACTAATTCGGATCAATGGCTAGACTGGTTAAGAGAATATCGCGCTCGACTATTAGGAGGGCGATCGGCTCAAACTCAGCAAGCGACTCAGATGATGAAAGTTGGGGAAATGGTGCGATCGCTCCCCAAATGGCAATTGGTAGGAGAAGCTATCTATGAAATAGGACTGCAACTGCGCTTACGCTCCCAAGGAAATTCTCTCTGGGAATATATGACTCCGAGCGTAACGGTTAATTCCCCTTCAACGGTTCCCGATTCTACTCCATCAGAACCTTTATCAGAAACGCCTCCACCTCAAAACCCGGCTTTAGATGTTGTAGCCAGTCCCCCCCCTTCTGAAACGCCTCCAGAAAAGGTAGGTGCGGTTGATGTGGAAGCGAGTGATGCTAAGAGTAGTCCTTTATTTTACCCAGAAGTTGTTTCTGATTTATGGGCCGATCCCCCAGAAACTTCCGCATCAGAACCGATGAGTGAAACTCCACCGAAAGCCCCTGTACCAGAACCGGTGAGTGAAGTTCCGCCGGAAGCCCCTGTACCAGAACCGGTGAGTGAAACTCCACCGAAAGCCCCTGTACCAGAACCGATGAGTGAAGTTCCGCCGGAAGCCCCTGTACCAGAACCGGTGAGTGAAGCTCAAGCAGAAACCCCTGTACCAGAACCGGTGAGTGAAGCTCAAGCAGAAACCCCTGTACCAGAACCGGTGAGTGAAGTTCAAGCAGAAGTCGCTACTTCCATAGAGGATTATATTCGACAACAACCGGTCATTAACCTCGCCTACACTGCCCATGGAAAACAATGGACAGAAACCGTGAGTCTGAATGAATTGTTGGAAAAACTAACTGAAATGCCCAACTTGATGGGGCAATTTTCGCAGCAAGTGGGTATCAATAGTCAAAATCCTGAAGAAATTGTAGAAGCGATTTATCAGCAACTTTATCAAATTTATCAACAACATCAAGCCAATGGCACAGTTGATGAAGCGACTATTTTGTTTAACCAAGGGATGCAACAAGCCAAAGGGGGACAATATGCCAATGCGATCGCCACTTGGGATCGCGTTCTAAGTGAGCAACCCGGATTTTACAAAGCCTGGTTAAATCGGGGTAACGCTTTAGTGATGTTACGGCAACCCCAAGCAGCGATAGAATCCTATGAAAAAGCTTTAGAGTTACAACCGGAACTGTATGAAGCGTGGGGGAATAAGGGGGTTGCACTGCTGAACTTAGGCAAATATGGTGAAGCGATCGCGGCTTTTGATGAAGCCCTTAAGCTCAAATCCGATTATCATGAAGCCTGGGATAATCGTGGATTGGCTTTACGGGAACTGGGTCAAATTGAAGAAGCGATCGAATCCTTTGATCGAGCCATTTCCATTAACCCCGACGATCGATCTGCCTTAAAACACCAAGTTGAAACCCTGAAAATGCGCGGATCTCAAGGATAAATCGGATCTCTTGGATCTTGGGTTCAGGCGATCGCTCCGTGCCTCTGTGTCGTAATCAAGAAGAGTTAGAAGATTCTGTAAATTTTCTTAAAGTGTTCTTCCAATCCCTTGCCCAAATTCCGAACTATCCGTTATACCAAAAGAGACAAAATTTACTGAACATGCAGGTAGTTCATGGATTGGCTCTCAGATACGGTAACGCTTTCACGCATTCAATTTGCCTTAACTGCAATTTTTCATATGCTCTGGCCCGTTCTGACGACAGGCATGGGTATTTTCCTGGTTATCCTGGAAGGTCTATGGCTGAAAACTGGCAATCCAGACTATTATCGTCATTGCCGATTTTGGGCTAAGATTTACGTCCTCAACTTTGGGATTGGAGTTGCTTCTGGACTGCCCATGGCCTTTCAGTTTGGCATGAACTGGGCCCCGTTTTCTGAAGCGGTGGGCGATTTTTTTGGCACAGTACTCGGTTTTGAAGGTACGATGGCCTTTATGCTCGAAGCCAGTTTCCTCGGTATCATGCTGTTTGGTTGGAATAGAGTTCCCCCGGTTATTCACTATATCTCTACGATTTTAGTTGCCTTTGGAGCGAATCTATCTACGTTCTGGATTTTATCAGCTAATTCTTGGTTACAAACTCCCGCAGGTGGGGAATTTATCGATGGCAAGTTTGTGGTTCACGACTTTTTTGCCGCTATTGCTAACCCCTTTATGCTTAACAGTTTCCTACATATGTTTTTCGCTACGTTGGAAACGTCGCTATTTGTGATTGGTGGCATTAGTGCGTGGTATTTGATTAATGGTCGCAATGTTGCCTTTTTTAGCAAATCCCTGAAAATTATTTTAGCCCTGGCGATCGCCGTTGCTCCCTTACAAATCTTTATCGGTCACCTGAGTGCCGAACAAGTCTATCACCATCAGCCGACTAAACTCGCTGCCATGGAAGCTCAATGGGAAACGATTCCCGCAGGAGAAACCGCCGGATGGAGTATGGTGGCACTTCCCAATGGAGAAACACAAGCCAATGATTGGGAAGTTAAGTTTCCCTATGCTCTGAGCTATCTATTGGAGCTAAAACCCCAACTCTCTGAACCGGTTTATGGACTCAAAGAATGGCCCTATGAAGACCGTCCCCATATGGTGGGATTAGTGTATTATTCCTTCCGCATTATGATTGCGATCGGGTTATTCTTAGCCGCTTTAGCCACAGTAACTGTCCTGCAATGGCTTAGAGGTCAACTCGCGGAAGCGAAAATTACCGCCCAAAAATGGCTGTTACGAGGCTGGATTTTTGCTGCTCCCTTGGGCTATCTTGCCGTAGAAACGGGCTGGATTGTGCGCTGTGTGGGAAGACAACCCTGGACAGTTTACGGCGAGATTCGTACCGTAGACGCGGCTTCTCATCTGCCTCCTGGAGAAATCCTTACCTCTCTAGTGGGAATTACCAGTATTTACATCTTTTTCCTGGGATCTGCTCTGTATTTTGGCTCTCGTATTATTCGCAAAGGTCCCAATTTAGAGATTCCGTTACCCAGTAATACTCCAATCAAGGATAATTCTGGCTCACCAGTTACCAGTTAGCACTCTTTTTCCTATTTCCCATTCCCTATTGATTATGGAATCTCTAGAATATTTTCTTCCTCAACTGTGGTTTTTCATTCTGGGACTTTTTCTGTTCCTCTATGTTCTGTTAGATGGCTTCGATCTGGGGGTCGGGATTCTTTCGATCACCTCATCTTCTGAAGAAAGGCGATCGCTCCTGATGACCAGTTTAGGTAATGTGTGGGATGCGAACGAAACCTGGTTAGTTCTCATGGGAGGTTCCCTATTTGGAGCCTTTCCCCTTGCCTATGGAACAGTCTTAAACGCCCTCTATCTCCCGGCAGTGATCATGGTGGTTGGCTTGCTATTCCGGGCCGTTTCCTTTGAATTTCGGGAAAATTCAGAACGCAAGTTTTTCTGGAATTATGCCTTCGGTATCGGTAGTTTCCTCGCTGCCCTGGGTCAAGGATTTGCCCTAGGAACGGTGTTTGAAGGCATTAACGTGGATGCAGCCGGACATTTTATTGGCGGCCCTTTTGACTGGTTAACCTGGCGATCGGTCTTAGTCGCCTTAACCCTAATCCAAGGCTATGTTTTGATTGGCTCCACCTATCTGATCATGAAAACCACAGGAGAGCTACAACAAACCCATTTCAAAACCGCTAAAATTGCCACGTTGACCACATTCTTAGGTGCGGTGTTCATTACGATTAGCACCCCGATCTTCTATGATTCTGTACGCTCTCGGCTCTTTGAAGCGCCTCAAGTTTACCTCTTTTCCCTCATCCCGGTAGCTTGTATTTTGCTGGTGTTCTTGCTTTACCGTAGTCTCAAACAAGAAAGGGAGTTCACTCCATTGTTATGGACCGTCTTGCTATTCTTTTCCTCTTTTCTGGGCTTAGGATTCTTGATTTTCCCTTACATTATTCCTCCGAGCATCACCATTTATCAAGCTGCCTCAGACACTAGCTCATTGGTGTTTATGATCATCTTTGTGGGCTTCCTGATTCCAATTCTCTTAGCCTACACGCTTTATAACTACGTAGTCTTTCGAGGGAAAATTACCACAGAATCCTACGGGGAGTAGGAGGATGGGGAGGATAGGGAAGACGCGGAGACACAGAAACACCTTGCTCCCCATTCCCTATTCCCTATTCCCCATTCCCCATTCCCCATTCCCCATTCCCTATTCCCCATTCCCTATTCCCCATTCCCCATTCCCCATTCAGCCATCGTCCAAGATATACTCAACATAAGACGATCTACTTGTTTTGTCAGATTCTAGGGCAAGCGATATGAAATCCTATGCAACCTCCTCTGCGAGAGCAGAAATGAATGAACTGCGCCGCTTAAAAGGCTTATTACCGCCAGAACTGCAAAGTTGGGTGATCGTAGAGGTGGCAACAGAAATGAACCCTCCCCTCGTGCGATCCGAAGAAATTGGCAATGATGAAGTTGAAATTCAAATTGATTTAGCTAAATGGGATCAACTGGCGATCGACCAACGAAATTTGCTTTTTTGGCATGAAGTGGGGCGGATTCAGAATGATACGATTCCCAAAGATGGTTGGGAAATGGCAGCTCTAGCCATTGGTTTAGGGGGAGCTGTGGGAGAGCTTTGGGTACAAGATGGCTTGTTGCTCCTCTTGGCACTGGCGTTATGTGGGGTTTCCGGCTATCGTCTCTATCAGAAAAATAACCCAGAGAAGACCTTACAGGAATCGATTCAAGCGGATGAAAAGGCGATCGCCTTGGCAACTCGCTTTGGCTATACGCTACCCAATGCCTACAAGAGTCTGGGTAGTGCCTTGAAGATCTTGATTGAACAAAACCCGAAAAAACGCCAGCGCAGCCGTTATGAAGCCCGTTTGCAAGCTCTGAAGCGCAGTGCATCGAAGGCAAAAGCCAGAGCCAAGGGTAAAACTGATGCTCCCTTTTCTGCTGAACCGGAAGCTGATTATCGCTCGGAAAATATCTTTGGTTGAGTCTCAGGCGTAAGGAAACGTCAGTTTTGGTTAAGGGGGCGATCGTTATAGTTATTTTAATTAAGGATGGGACACAACGGTAAGAGCAAATGGCGTTTACTCCTACAGTCGTTCAAGTTGTAAACCCATCATGATTGTCCCAATCTTAATTAAAACGACTATAGTTGTGATTTGGGAGGAGCAAAGGGAGTAGGCTAAAAGTGGGAACTAGAAACTCCTCCTTTGCTCCATGTTTAGTCTAGAAGAACTTTTTTGTGATGTCGTTCGTGTAGCGTGCCCGACAGGGCTTAGACTTCTGGCAAATTTTTGAACCTCTGTGGAACACCCACCTCCTATCAGCTGGTCTCTTCTTGAGCGAATGAATGACAATTATTATCACTTTTCATCAAATGGACAGTTGATTTTCCGGATTTGAGATGAGTTTCTGAAAAGGAGTGGCTAAGATGCCAAGAATTTTGGCAATTTCCTTAATATAATACTCATCTAGATCGATAGCAGCAACTTGACCATTGAGGGTCAAAAACTTCCACAGCGTTCCGGTTGTAACTGCACCGAGAATTAGACCGATATTATTGGTTGCTGCATTGAATTCCCTGGCTGCCACCATCTCGGCAATACATTGGGCCAGTCCCCCTTTAATATTTTCATTTTTGGCTTCTACTATAGTGACTATAGGTGCTTTGATTTCGTAAAGCTCCGGTGAAGCGGTCAAAATATAATCGCAATAGCCGTGCAATCCTTTTTCTGGTTCAACGCTGAATTCAGTCCCGGAAAAAAAGCCTATTTGTCCCTGAAAGCTGCGACGAATTTCGAGAAGAACGGGTGCGATAATCAGTTCAGATCGAGCTTTTTCCGTGTTCGTTGCATTAGCGAGGGGGATATTTTCTGCCAAGGTGATGGATAGGCGATCGCTCGGCTGACGTGGTTTAGTTTGAGCAAAAAGATTTTGGCTTTCGTCAAGCTCGAGTCCAAAGGTGCTTTGGATGCTGGCAAGGGTTTTAAAGCTCAAGGGGTGACAAGGAGGCTCAATGGTAGAGAGAGTGGTGGGTTGAGGAGGCGATCGGTAAAAGAGTAAAGTGGTCGTGTAGAGACCACAAAAATATAAAAATGCTTCCTCAATTGTACCAGAAAATCCTCGAA
>NZ_JAGHZH010000019.1:0-14960 GCF_017746885.1 Roseofilum sp. SBFL
GATTTGAATAAAATTGAACACTTTTGGGAGCGGCTGAAGAAGGAGGTGGGAAAACTCAAGAACCAGTGTGAATCCCTTTATGATGCCATCATAGAAGCTTTTAAGATACTGTCCTAACGCTCCCTTTCTTTGCTATACCATCACATCTTCAGTATTCAAATGAAATTGAAATCACGGTAATTCTTGCCCTACTGGAGTTATGAGATATCACTCGAGCGATTGTTACTGTTGAGGCGATACAAACTCAGCGAGATCGCCCTTGAGCTTCAGGACTTCCTCTTGCGATCGCGGTAGGGTTTTCCACACTCCCCACACCGATCTGATCTATCACTGACCCCGGATCGGGGAATTTTTCAAATGGGCAATCCCTGATTAAACTGTGGATGTAGGGAGATCGCCATTCCCAATTAGCCAACCGATCGGTCACAGTTTCGTAATATTCGTTAATATAAGATTAATAATCATAAACGAGAACCGTCCTAAATACCCTAAAACACAACAGGAGGATCGAATAGGCGTGAACAAACGGTGGAGAAATGCAGGACTATATGCTTTACTGGCGATCGTCGTCATTGCCTTGGGAACAGCGTTGTTTGACCAACAACCCCAACCCACCCAAACCTGGCCCTACAGTCAACTGATTGATGAAGTTGAGAGCCAACGGGTAGAGCGGGTCAACCTCAGTGCTGACCGTACCAGAGCGCTAGTGACCGCAGAAAATGGCGATAAGATTCTGGTTAACCTTCCCAACGATCCAGATCTACTCAACATTCTCACAAACAATAATGTTGATATCTCAGTTTTACCTCCCAGTGATGATGGGGCTTGGGTGCGGGCCTTAAGTAGTCTGTTTATCCCGATTTTGCTGGTGGTAGGGGTCTTTTTCCTCCTCAGACGGGCCCAAAATGGCCCTGGCTCTCAGGCGATGAACTTTGGGAAATCGAAGGCTAGGGTGCAAATGGAAGCCCAAACCCAAGTCACCTTCGGAGATGTGGCTGGGATTGAACAAGCCAAATTAGAGTTAACAGAAGTCGTAGACTTCTTGAAAAACGCCGATCGCTTCACGGCAGTGGGCGCTAAAATCCCCAAAGGTGTCCTCTTAGTTGGCCCTCCTGGAACGGGTAAAACTCTACTGGCAAAAGCAGTTGCAGGTGAAGCAGGAGTTCCCTTTTTCTCCATATCGGGTTCTGAGTTTGTTGAAATGTTTGTCGGAGTTGGTGCGTCCCGCGTCCGGGATTTGTTTGAACAAGCCAAAGCCAATGCTCCCTGTATCGTCTTTATCGATGAAATTGATGCCGTTGGTCGTCAACGGGGTGCAGGTTTAGGTGGTGGCAATGACGAGCGCGAACAAACCCTGAACCAATTGCTGACCGAAATGGACGGCTTTGAAGGCAATACCGGAATTATCATTATTGCGGCAACTAACCGTCCTGATGTTCTCGATGCCGCCTTGATGCGTCCCGGTCGCTTTGACCGTCAGGTGGTCGTAGACCGTCCCGACTATGCTGGACGCTTAGAAATTCTTAATGTTCATTCCCGGGGCAAAACCCTATCCCCTGATGTGGATCTGGAAAAAATTGCCCGTCGGACTCCTGGATTTACCGGTGCAGACCTCTCCAATCTCTTGAATGAGGGAGCCATTTTAGCGGCTCGTCGCAATTTAACTGAGATTTCCATGGATGAAGTCAATGATGCTATTGACCGCGTTCTGGCTGGTCCCGAGAAGAAAGACCGGGTTATGAGTGAAAAACGCAAGGAATTGGTTGCCTATCATGAAGCTGGCCATGCTTTGGTGGGCGCTTTGATGCCAGATTACGATCCCGTACAGAAAATTAGCATTATTCCTCGCGGCCGTGCCGGGGGTTTGACTTGGTTCACACCGAGTGAAGAGCGCATGGATTCCGGATTATACAGCCGTTCTTATCTGCAAAACCAGATGGCGGTTGCTCTGGGCGGTCGTTTGGCTGAAGAGATTGTCTTTGGCGATGAAGAAGTGACCACTGGTGCATCGAATGACTTGCAACAGGTGGCACGGGTGGCTCGGCAAATGGTGACTCGTTTCGGGATGAGCGATCGCCTCGGACCGGTCGCATTAGGTCGTCAGCAAGGCAATATGTTCCTGGGTCGCGATATTGCAGCCGAGCGGGATTTCTCGGAAGAAACGGCAGCCGCTATTGATGATGAGGTGCGGAATCTGGTAGACCAGGCCTATCGCCGTGCTAAGGCAGTTTTAGTCAATAACCGCGCTGTCCTCGACCAATTGGCACAAATGCTAGTGGAACGGGAAACGGTTGATTCTGATGAACTGCAAGAGTTATTGGCCAATAGTGAGGTGAAAATGGCGGCGATCGCCTAATTTCACCGATAGCCATCCTCAAGGATCGACAAATGGATAGGGGCGAACGACTGTTTGCCCCTATCCATTTTTCAGTTTAGGTTCAGACGGCGATCGTTCGCGATAAATCATGAGGAGCAAAGGGAGTAGGCTAAAAGTGTGAACCAGAAACTCCTTCTTTGCTCGATGTTTAGTCTAGAAGAAATCTGTGGAATTGGGTTAGGCAAACGCTGCTAGTTGTGCTTGCCAAATTGACCAATCATGGCCCCCATCCCAAATTTCTAAATGATGGGGAATGCCATTGCGATTAAAAATATCACACAAGCGTAGATAATCGGAGAGACAGTGGTCATGTTGAGCTGTGAGTAATTTCAGGTCAGTATTGGCTCCTCCTAACTCTAACCAGCGATCGCGGTTCATATTAGCCATGTAGGCGACTGGATTAATAAAATGCAACTCCTTAGTGGTTTCTTCGGAATTCAACTGCGCAATCCCAGGCAGCTTGCTTAAATCATAGGTTCCCGACATAGAAATACAGCGGCGGACAATATTTGGATAGCGCAAAGCCAAATTTAACGCATGGGTTGCACCCAAAGAACAGCCAGCGGCCACTAAAAAATCATTTTGGGCTTCATCACAAGCATAGGGTATAAACTCCTTATACCAATGTTTCTCTAACAATAACCAGCGCTGACGGCGTTCCTGAATCGTTAATCCTGGAGCTAAAAGTGTTTCCCAGTCCAAGGTATCTAAACAAAACACCTGAGTCCAGCCCATATCCAAATGCCGCCCCAGAGCCGCTATTAAACCCCGGTCTTCTGGATCGAAAAAGCGTCCATTGCTTGAAGGAAACAACAACATGGGATAGCCAGAGTCCCCAAAATGCAAGACTTCCATTTCCCGTTGCAGAATATGGGAATAGAACCGGAAATACCGACGACAATAAGCCATAGAGTTTAAACTGAAAGCGTGAGTCAGACTTGAGCGATCGAGAATGGATATAGAATTGAAAGTCTAGAACATGGGTTGTGAACGATATCCTCCGGTAACTTAAAACAATAACGTAACCATTGTCCAATCCTTAACCGTTTCTCAAACATCATACAGAACCGTAACCCATGAGAGTTATTTTTTTTGGTACACCTGCCTTTGCTGTCCCTACCCTAGAGCGATTATTATCCGATCCACAATTCAAAGTTCTGGGCGTTGTCACCCAACCAGATAAACGTCGAGGTCGAGGGGGTAAAGCCATCCCCTCTGCTGTGAAAACCATTGCTCTGAGGGAGAATTTACCCGTGTGGCAACCTGAACGAATTAAGAAAGACTCCTTGACGTTACAGGAATTAGAGCAAATGCAGGCTGATGTGTTTGTGGTGGTTGCCTACGGTCAAATTCTTTCCCTCAAGATTCTGAATATGCCTAGACTCGGATGCGTGAATGTCCATGGCTCAATTTTACCTCAATATCGGGGAGCCGCTCCCATCCAATGGTGTCTCTATCATGGGGAAAGGGAAACCGGTATTACTACTATGCTTATGGATAAGGGAATGGATACCGGAGATATGTTGCTTAAGTCAGTGACCCCCATTCGTTTAAGGGACAATGCCCATACTCTAGCCGAACGGTTAGCTCAGATGGGCGCAGATTTATTAATCGACACTTTGTTAACACTCGATCAACAGCAGATTACCCCCATTGCCCAGGATAATGATTTAGCGACCTATGCACCTTTGATTAGTAAACCGGATTATGAGTTAGATTGGCAACGCAGTGCCCTAGAGTTACATAACCAAGTGCGGGCATTTTTTCCGTCTTGCATTGCTCAATTTCGCGATCGCCTATTGAAGGTCATGGAAACTTCTCCCTTAATGATGGATCAAGGATTAGAATTGCCTGAAGAGTTGACGGCATTAGAACAGAATTTACAACATATGGACTTGGATGATACCCAAGTGGGAGAAGTTGTTTTTCTTGCCAAAGGATTTGGCCCAGTGGTGAAAACTGGACAAGGGTTGTTAGTTTTGCATCAAGTGCAATTAGCTGGAAAACGGGCGCAATTGGGAAGCGATTTTATGAATGGCTCCCGCTTGCAAGTGGGAGACATCATGAACCACAGCAGTAAATGAGTTAGTTAGGACAGCTATTATGCAGTGAAACTACGAGTAATAATTGAGTAAATTTTTACCCTCTTTATAGAGAATTGTATGGATCGATCTGCGTAAGTCCTATCTGTCTCATTCCCCCTCTTAGTAGTGAAGTGGTTTTGTGTAAAATATGTGTGAGTAACTGATTTATAATGGGTAGGGAGTAGAGTCAAAGCCCATCACTGCAAGAGTTTAATTGCTGAAGCCGATGATGAGCTTTGAACTTGAAGAGGGTCATCGATGGTATAATACGCGATCGCTTCAAGACATCAATACCACTAAGCGACAAGTTCTATTTTATCTTCCTAGACCGAGGGATGAATAACCTACCCCAAATTTTACCGAAACCGCTCTATCTCCATCAAGCCGAGCGTTTAGTGCGAGAATTAAAGCGATCGCCAGTCAAAGCCGAATTAATCCAGCCCTTTTATCAACAGACTGAGGAATAGGGAAAACCGGGTTTTTCCCTATTCCTCATGCCCTATTCCCCATTCCCTAGCGCGAAGTGCTATAGTTGCACAACTTCCCTGGTACTGACATGATAGTAAGACACCTTTAATTCGTTTGAATTACCCTAAATCACAAAAATATGGCAGAAATCCAGTTAACCAAAGGAATCACAGAAAAAGATGTTCCTGAAGTGCGTCTGACCCGTGCGAAAAATAAAAGTAGTGGTACAGCAACATTTATTTTTTCCGATCCCACCGTTTTTAAGGAAGGCAATACGGATGAAGTCACTGGGTTACATCTGATTGATGAAGAAGGGGAAATTGTCAGTCGAGAAGTAAAGGCTAAGTTTATTGATGGTAAACCCACGACTGTGGAAGCCTTATATGTGATGGAAGGAGAGGCGAAGTGGGATCGGTTTATGCGCTTTATGGAACGTTACGCCAAAGATCATGGTTTAGGCTTTCAGAAAGCATAGAACGATCTGGGACAAGGTAGGATGGCAGGATACCGCATTCGATTAGCGAAGGATAAGGGAGAGTTAGTCAAGCGATTGGTTGAATCTAACGAGGATAATGCGCCGTTTGAAACCTATGCGGATGTGGTGATATTTGCGGCTACTCTAGGATATCACCGTAATCAAGCGGTTCCCCTGAATGATGTTATTGCTAAGGAACCCGCTCCCATTGCCTGGGAGGTTTTTCGATCGCGGGGATACGATCGCACCATTCGCCTATTGGCGATCGCCAAAACGGAGGACGTTAGCGTTCTTTCCCTTTCCTCTCCAGAGGCGATCGCCAGTCAAATTCAAATCCTCGAAGACTATGCCAATGGAGGGCTACAAATCCTACAAGACGAGTTGCGCGGAATTATTGATATCACTCATCATCTCCCCCTGATGTTGCTCAAACACCAGCATCCCCAAGAATCCACCCCAGAATTCGATTTACGGCAATTTCTATGAATAGGGAATGGGGAATAGGGAATAGAGACAAGGAGCTTAAGCCCCTTGTTATATTACCCCTCTAAAGGTAAAAATCTTGTAAAACAAAACTTTTACCTTTTGCCTAGCCCGAAGCGCTATAAGCACCGCTTCATCAAGAAATAATTAACCTAAGTTTCCACTAAAACCGGTAACTCTGGCTCCTTCTTCGAGCGTTTTAAAAGCGCTGTTTCACTCGGTATTCTCGGTTTAGAAGCCAACTTGAGAAACTCTAGCATTTTAATAAATGCATAAGTAGGATCGGGCAGATAAATCACCTTATCTTCACGGAGCATAATGCCATGGCGACTTGAGGAAGGAAACGCATGATGAAGATTATGCCAGCCTTCCCCTAACGTGAGAAACGCCACCCAGCCATTATTGCGGCTCAAATCATTGGTTTCAAAGTATTCAGAGCCGGTAATATGGCAAAATGAATTAACTGTTTGTACCCCATGGAAAAGTAAGGTAGTACTCAGGAAAAACGCACCCAAATATTCCCAGCCACCGATCGCATAAGAAACGACTCCTAGGGCAACCAGAGGCAGAAAATGTAAGCGATCGAGTATCCTTAAGGGAAGATTATTTTCCACATCACTCGGTAGTTGAGCAGGGAAGAAATTTTTAGAGAGCAACCATCCCCCTTGAGACCAATAAAATCCACGCATTCCCTCATAGGGTGCATGGGGAGAGTGGGGATCGAGGTCTTGTTCGGCATATTGATGATGACACAGATGGTGAGCTTTCCACCAACTTGGGCCCATTTGTCCAGCCGATGCACCGACTATACATCCTAACCAGAGAATAAAAGGATTAGCTTGATAGCTTTTGTGGGTAAGCAGTCGATGGTAAATGCCTGTCGTAGCCAGCATTCGGATGAAATATAAAAAAATAATCCAGGCGATCGCACCCCAAGATAAGCCAGTGAGTAAAACCATGAACGATCCAATATGACTAACGATAATCAATATTGGCCCGATAACATACGAAACCTTTGTAAGTAGGGAGTAATTCGGCATTGTATTGTTGTAGTATCCTTTGTTCAACTCCTGACCAAACCTAACGATATCACACCCTTCTTCTCAAGAAGATACTCTCAGCACTCCAGAGAGTCCAGATGCGGGTCGGTCAACAAGATATAACAGTAATAGGAGCCATCTTTAGGAACTCATTTTCCAGATATTCTGACTCATTTTCCAGATATATAGCACTTCTCTCTTCTAGAGGAGTACAGCTTGAAGCCTTAGACCCTAAGCCATACAAGCTATTCCTTATTCCTTAACACAAAGTGCTATATAGCGTTTTCCCATTACCCCATTACCAGCGCCAAGCGCTCTCTACCATGTTTCAACCTTTTTCTAGAACCTTAATCTACCTGAGCTGCTATGCGGCCTTTTTAACTGGAGCCTTCTCTCTCCCCCAAGCTTCTCTAGCCCAACTGCCCACAAACCCCAATTTTGAACCTCTCCCTGGTGCTGGGAGACCCAATGAAACCGTAGGTGGAGGGAGTCGCCTTTTAGAAGAAGTACTACAAATTGACTTTGAACCGCCTCCAGGTCAAGGGGCCCCCCGTGAAACGGTTGGGGGAGCCAGTCGAGGTCCTAAATGTTTACCCCATCAAATGCCGGTTACCGTATTAGTCCCCAGAACAATTCAAGGCATTAAGTATGGCTTAAGCATCGATCCTTCTCCTGACTTTTTTGTTTATATCCCGGACACGGTGGCCACTCAAATTGAATTTATTGTCACCGATAATCAACCTTATCCCAATGGACAAATTATTGATGAGCGGGTGATTGATATTCCTCAAAAACCGGGAATTATAAGAATTCCCTTGGAAGGGAAATTGGAAAATGACCAATATTATGAATGGGCAATTTACTTACAATGTCCCCAAGTTACTCCAGGCAGTGAACCTTCCTTTGCTTTCCCGTCTTCCGGATGGATCAAAAAAATCGCAGTAGATGAAACCCTCCAGCAAAAAGTAGAGGCTTCTTCGGTTATGGAAATGATAATCACCTATGCTAAAGAAGGGATTTGGTTCGACACCTTGAGTGTTTTATATGAACAATTGGAAAAGAATCCCAACAATGATAAATTGCAAAAAACATGGAAGCATTTCTTGCAAAATCAAATCACTGATATTGACCCCTTAATTCTAGAATCTTCAATCGTTAATTGTTGTCAGCCTTAGTCCTCTGGCTATATATGTGGAAAAAAATCCAACAAAATTGGGAAGAATGGAGAGGGGTTATTCTGATTGCTCCGAGCATGGCATTAGCGGTTATTGGATTGCGAATGATCGGAGTATTCCAACTTTTAGAATGGGCAGCATTAGACCAATTTTTCCGCTGGCGACCCATAGAACCGATGGATGAAAGAATTGTAATTGTAGGCATTACAGAATCGGATATTCAGCAAATGCAAAAATGGCCCCTATCCGATCGAGTTTTGACTCAATTAATTGAGAAAATCCAGTCCCAAAATCCTAGGGCGATCGGCTTGGATCTGTATCGAGATTTGCCTGTAGAACCGGGTTATCAGCAGTTTGTGGAGGTCGCTAGAAATACCCCAAACTTAATTGGGATTGCCAAAATTGAGGGCGATCGCCTGGGAGAGTCGGTGGCTTCTTCCCCGGTTTTAGAGGAACTCAATCAAGTTTCAGCCGCCGATTTGATTCTGGATGGTGATGGCAAAATTAGACGGATGTTATTGTCAGTTCGCGATAGTGGCGGTAAAACGTTTTATGGATTGGGGACTCGATTGGCTTTGGATTACCTGCAAGATGAGGGCGTTGAATTAGAGATGCTCGATGCCCACAGGGGTAAGGTAGGCTTGGGAAAAGCTATTTTTAGCCCCCTCCAACCCAATGATGGCGGGTATGTGAATGCAGATACCGGAGGCTATCAGATTATGTTAAATTTTCGCCCTCGGTTTTGTTTGCTTTCCCAGCAGCCTTGTCAATTATTTGAAACAGTAACCCTCAGTGATGTTTTAGACGATCGCCTCATCCCCGATCTGATGCGCGATCGCATTGTCCTCATTGGTGGAAAAGCAGCAAGTCTCAATGACCGCTTCATTACTCCCTTTGGCTATAGTTTCCAAGAAGGGGGTATTCGTTCCGGGGTTGAAATTCATGCAGATCTGGCCAGTCACATCATTAGCGCAGCTTTAGATGACCGTCCCCAAATCCAGTTTTGGTCAGAACTCGAAGAAGGCCTTTGGATTGGATTTTGGTCAACTTGGGGGGCTATTTTAGGCTGGATTTTCTTGCGTATCCGTTGGAAAATGATCGGCGTTTTTTTCTGTAGTTTTGGTTTAACCTTAATCACGTATGGAGCATTTCTATTGGGTTGGTGGTTACCTGTATTTCCTCCCCTAGTTGCACTATTCGGGGCAGCCATTTCAATTACAGCTTATATTGGCTTGTTAGAGCGCCACAACCGACAAACCATTATGCACTTATTTGAGCGCCACGTCACACCTAAAATTGCCCAAGCCGTTTGGAGAGACCGACACCAACTGCTTAATGAAGGGAAACTAACGGGACGAAAACTAACGGCTACGGTTTTATTTACGGACTTGCAAGGTTTTACGACTATTAGCGAAAGTATAGACCCGGAAACTCTGATGGTTTGGTTAAATCAATATATGAATGCCATGGTCAATATTGTCTTAAACCATGATGGGGTAGTAGATAAATTTATTGGCGATGCGGTGATGGCGGTTTTTGGGGTTCCTATTCCCAGCACCACGACCGAGGCGATCGCCCAAGATGCCCAATTAGCGGTACAGTGTGCTGTAGAAATGGGAAAAACACTGCGATCGCTCAACCGTGCTTGGAAAGCTTCCGGACTACCGACTGTAGCGATGCGGGTGGGTATCGCTACCGGCGAAGTGGTCGCGGGTTCCCTCGGTTCCGACCAACGGATGAACTATACCACCATTGGCGATAGTGTTAATGTTGCGGCTCGTTTAGAAAGTTATGATAAAACCTTAGATGGCGGCTTATGTCGCATCCTGATTAGTGAAGAAACCTATGAAAAAATCAAGGGGCAATTTCCGACCCAGGCGATCGGATCGGTCTCCCTCAAAGGTCGCACCGCACCCGTTAAAATTTATCAAGTAATCGGTAGTGGGTAAGAGGTAAACCATTTTTCCCTGGAAAAAATTTGTCGGTTGGGTAGAGACAAAAAAATTTTGTCCCTACTCCCATCCTCTATTGCCTCTTCCTTACCTCATCGGGTTATCAATACCCACCCAGCGAGTTACGATATTACCCAATGTTGTACATAGTAATTTTGATGGTTGATTATGCGTTTATTGTCTAGAAAATGTTCCATAAGTGGAGTCCAAGGGAACATTTTATTTCTACTTTCCATGTCTCTGTTGACCCTGTTCCTCAACTTTGCCGCACCCTCTGCACTGGCTCTCCAAGTGCCTCAGCCGGGAGCCAACAATTTTGTCACGAGTGCCGTGAATCAAGTTGGCCCCGCAGTCGTTCGGATTGATACGGAGCGTACCATTGTACGGAATATAGACCCCTTTATGACCGATCCCTTCTTTCAACGTTTTTTTGGTGAAGAGTTTTTTAATACTGCACCCCGTGAAGAACTGCAACGGGGCCAAGGCTCAGGATTTATTATCGACTCGAATGGAATTATTCTGACCAATGCCCATGTGGTGAGTGGTGCAGACCGCGTACAAGTGACTCTCAAAGATGGTCGCTCCTTTGAAGGCAACGTTTTAGGCACCGATCGGGTTACGGACTTAGCTGTAGTGGAAATTGACGACCCCCAAGGGCAATTACCGATGGCTCCCTTGGGCGATTCCGATCGCGTACAAGTCGGCGATTGGGCGATCGCTGTAGGCAACCCCCTAGGCTTAGATAACACCGTCACTCTCGGTATTATCAGCACCCTTAATCGCCCCTCTTCAGAAGTCGGCATTCCCGATAAACGGGTAGACTTTATCCAAACTGATGCGGCGATTAACCCCGGAAATTCCGGCGGTCCCCTGCTCAACGACCAAGGCGAAGTGATTGGAATTAATACCGCTATTCGCGCCAATGCTACCGGAATTGGATTTGCCATTCCCATTAATAAAGCCAAAGCCATTCAAGGACAACTCACGAAAGGAGAAAAAGTTGCCCATCCTTACATTGGCGTGCAAATTGTTAACCTCACCCCAGAGTTAGCCAAGGAAAATAATCGTGACTCCAACGCTCCCTTATTCTTGCCCGAAATTGAAGGAGTTTTAGTCATGAAAGTGCTTCCAGATACTCCTGCGGCTGATGCGGGTTTACGTCGAGGGGATGTTATCATTGCTATTGATAATCAACCGATTAAAACGGTAGATAAATTGCAGTGGATCGTCGATCAAAGTGGTTTAGGTACATCCTTATCCATTCAGGTAAAACGGGGCAATCAAACCCGACAATTCCGGGTGAAAACCGCCCAGTTAGAGGAAGTTATGGACAATTAATCTATTCCTCCGACAAGAAATCAACAAGACACCTTTTCTGTCACTTTTCGACATCACCAAAAGTGCGATCGCCCTCAACTCTGGTATTCTTTTTAGAGATAGTGCGATCGCCTAACTTAAAGTAGAATCAAGAGAAGACGCGATCGCCAACGACAGGAAAAGGAGTTGCAGCGAGACAGAGCTAACAGTTTTCTTTTAGAAAATTCCATGAATCTCCTATACAGCACTTTTCGATGTTATGAGGTACAGTAATCGAAATTTTCCTTGAGAGTGCCTTCCCATGAAAAGCCGGAAGAATGGGCATTATAGCGTGAAAAATGGTTTACCTATTACCTATTACCGCGCGAAGCGCTGTATCACCCAATAAATCAATTTGAGCAAAGTCAAAGTCACTGTTATGTATACTTCTAAGTATCCAAGAGGGATCGGTATCATACGAACATTCTAGATCGGAATAAATTAATCCAATTCCTTGTATCTTTATAAACACCACCAAATGGCATTGCTAGAGATAATCGACTCGGATCTACATAACTTACCGGATTCCCATGAGCATACAAAGTACTTATGCAGACTAATAGATTCCTCTAAACGCCCTTCATAAGTATCCCGTCGCGTAAACCTCCCCGTCGTCGCATCATAATACCTCTGCCTTAAATAATACTGTCCCAACCCCTCATCAAACTGCTCCCCAGCAAATAAATAATCATTCTCACTATTGCCAACCCTCTCCACCAAATTGCCATAAGCATCATACCAATACGCATCCGTAACCTCACCACTACTATCAGTCAGTCCTCTCGTACTCCCCAACCCATCCACAAAATAGAACCAATCTTCCCCATTTCGCTCCTGAGAAATTAGATCCAAACCATAGACATAACTCGCCACTCCCTCCCCATCAACAAACTCCGCCAACACCTGAGCATAAGGACGATTCTTATCCAACAAAAAGCTCGTTTTCTCCCCACCTACCGTCTGAGAAACCCGAATATTATCATCATCATATTCATACTCAACCACCTCACCATCTTCTTCAACTTTCACCAAGCGATTTTAGTCGTCCCAAGTATACTCAATCGTCCCAGTTCCTTGCTGTCTGCGCTCGATTAAATTCCCATTATCATCATAACTATAGTGAATCGTCTTCTCACCCTTCTCCTTCACCTGAATCAACCGGTCATTATCATCATAAACATAACGGAGCGCACCAGCCGTGAGACGATTTCCCACCTCATCATAACGATAAGTAATCGTCTCCCCACCCAATACTGCCGCTTCAATCATCGGCATCTGTCTCTACACCGCTTGCCGTATTCGAGAGACTTGCACTGTACCGACACAAGGGAATTGTACTCCAAGAAATTATCTTCAGGAAAGGCAACACTAAAGGAAAACTAGCCACCCGTGCTATTCATGACGATCGCCGATCGCAGCAGCTCTTGGCTTAAGGGTGAATAATCGGCTACAATTCCTTCTAGGGTCAATCTGGGCGATCGCCTTTTTGCACGATTAATCTGTATTACAGGATACTCTGGACTCCTTGGGTTCAATTGCCTTGGCTAGACGGAGCGATCGTATCGTATTCTAGTTTAATACTCATTTATTCCATACTTCTGGTTGAGGTTAACATACAATGACTCTTCCCAACTTTATCCTTCTAGGGGCAGCAAAATCCGGGACTAGCTCTGTCTGGAATTACCTCAAACAGCATCCCCAGGTGTTCATGTCTAATCCTAAAGAACCTAACTTTTTTGTCTTTGAAGGGATGAAGTTACCCCCATTTATCGGGCCAGAACCTCCAGAAATTTTGTGTAAAAGATTATATCAAAACACGATTACTGATTGGCAAAGTTATCAACAATTGTTTGATAGGGTCTCTGGAGAAAGTGCCATTGGCGAAGCCTCAGTCAGATATCTTTATTTTCCCCAAGCCCCGGAAAAGATTAAGAACTATCTTCCGGATATAAAAATGATTGTTATGTTACGAAATCCGGTGGATCGGTTGTATTCCCATTATGTGATGAATATCCGGCATTTACTAGAACCTTTATCCTTAGAAGATGCTTTAGACCAAGAACAAGAGAGAATCAATAATCGTTGGGGTTGGGATTGGCATTATACTCAAGTGGGGATGTATTCAGAACAAATTAAGCGATATTTAGATTACTTTCCCCCAGAACAACTAAAAATTATTGTATATGATGATTTTCGCCAAGATCCCCTAGGGACAATGAAGGAAGTGTATCAGTATCTAGGGGTAGATGATACTTTTGTCCCAAATGTTGAAGGACGAAAAAATCAAGGATATTGGCCGAAAAATAAATTAGTCCATCAGTTTTTATATACCTCTAATCCCTTAAAGTCATTTCTAGAAAAATGGCTACCACGGTCTTTATATCAGAAGTTAATCAAAAACTTGAAGCAATGGAATAGTGCCCCTATTCCCCCCTTATCCATGGAGTTAAGACAATCTCTGAATGAAGTCTTTCGGTCTGATATTATCAACCTTAAAGAGATTTTGCATCGAGAGATTGCTTGGTTAGACTCATGAGCTTAGACTTGCTGGATAATTAAGAGTTTATCAATTTCTGGGTTGGGAATGTCTTGAGTTTTTCCATTGGGCCAAGTGACTTGAATGGACTCAACTTTATCTTGCTGTCCTAAACCAAAGTAGAGTCGGTAGTGACCTTGAGATCGCCAAGCCCCATCTGCTTGACCAACTTGCTGGAATTGAGTCCCATTTTCGGTAATGACTTTAACTTTACCACCAATAGCGACTGTATTGCCCGCAGCCCCTTTCAATTCTATTTGTAACCAATGGTTCTCATTTCCAGGATTCCGATAGAGCAACACTTTAGACTTGCTAGATTTGCTTAATTCGGCAATATCCTCGGCTTTCTTTTGTTGTTTTTCCCACCAAGACATTTCTTCTGATTTACCGATCAGTAAGTCGCGATCGCCATCATTATCGGCATCAAACCAAGTACAATAAGCATATCCTCCAAATGTCTTAGGTGAATTAACCTGTAATAGATTAATTTTCTCAAAGGTGTGATTAGGACGTTGGCGATACATTCCATACCGCAACGTATATAAATCAGTTAACCCATCATTATCATAATCGACCCAGTTAGCAGCAAAGGCTCTAGAAGGAAGTCCAATAGATTCGGGATCGGTAGCCGTATATTCACCTTGATTATTTGTAAATAATACACTTCCTCTTCTAGAGGCGGCAAATAAATCTAAGTCTCCATCATTATCATAATCGGCGATCGCAAGTTGATTGACTGAACTCTCCTCTTGCCCTAACTCTTCTGCAACAAAGGTTCCCGCTTGGTTTCTGTAGAGCCAAAACGTGGTTTCATCAGCCCAAAACAGATCCATATCGCGATCGTTGTCAACATCTAACCACACAAACCAACCCATACAGCGCAAAGCGCTGTATCCCTCTTTTGTCACTCTGCCGAAAGAGGGCTAGAATAAGAGGGAAGGTAAAGAGCTGAAGAGTAGAGTAGACGATGGATGGAGAGTTAACACTTCGGAAACATGTAGCTCGCTCTGCCGA
>NZ_JAGHZH010000020.1:0-15257 GCF_017746885.1 Roseofilum sp. SBFL
ACCATAGCGAAACAAACTACGGGCATGGCGACCATGAGCTTCAATGATACGAATCGGCGTTTGACCCTGTCGCCAGATTCCGGCCTTCATCGTCGAGACAAATGAGAGCGTCTGTCTCAGCTTCTAGCTCTTTTAGCCCTGGCATTTGTCTCGACGATGAAGGCCGGAATCTGGCGACAGGGTCAAACGCCGATTCGTATCATTGAAGCTCATGGTCGCCATGCCCGTAGTTTGTTTCGCTATGGTTTTGACCTCCTGCGCCACTTTTTCATTGACCGACTTTTTCTTATTATTCAGCAAGCCCTAACTAGATTGGGAAAAGCATTGTTCATCGTTTCTCGCCTATTTTTAAGGCATTTCATGGGAATGCTCTCACATGAAACATCCCTGCTTTTTTACCAGGTCACTCGGCCTTCTAATTTTCTGAGTAAACTTGGCCCAATTCCTGACACTCGATCTAAATCTTCGAGGGACGTAAAGGGTTGCTGTTGACGGAAAGCAATAATGCGTTGCGCTAGGGTTTCTCCAATTCCGGGTAAGGCTTCTAATTCTGCTTGGGTAGCAGTATTGAGATTAACAAGTTTTCCGCGAATAGGGTTGTCAGTTTGAGCTTGGATTTGGGGACAGTCTTTCTGTTGACGGGCAAGTTGCTCAGAAATGCGCTCCGGAAGGTTAAGGTTGGCGCTGCGGTAAAGGCGCTGAAATTCGCGGTCAAAATGGGCGGCAACAGTAGGGTTGGTCAGGATAAGGACGGTTTCATCATTTTTATGATTGGCGGCTTTTGACCAATTTTGCGAGCCGGTAATGACTGTTTTTTGGTCAATGACGGCGAATTTGTGGTGTAGTTTGTCTCCAATGGGTAAATTGGGTGTGCCTACGGTAGTAATCTTGGCTCTCCAGGGGCGGTTGTCGGGTTCGGTTTTACATTGACGGGCGATCGCCAGCCCCAACATATCTAGACCTTCGCTATAGTATCGATAGGCAAAAGTGCGATCGATCAACGCCCGAACTTGAACGCCATTTTGATGTTGGATGTGCAAAATATTGGCTAAGGGTTGCTCTGAGAAAACGTAGAGTGCCATATCGACTGTGTTTTGAGCCGTTTTCAATGTTTTACCGATTAAACCATTGGGGCTGTTTGTCCATAACTCGGAGCCAGAAATGGGAGAAAATTGAACGGAGACTGGAGTATTTCCTACAACAAGACTTTCCGCAGAACGTAAGGGTTTTTGCAGTCCAAATTCAGGGTCTAAAATCCCTGAACTTCCCTCTCCCCAGAGAATATTAAATTCTTGGGTAAATTGCTCTGAAAGTTCGCGACTTTGTATGGTTAGCAAATGATTGGCATTGCCACGACTGTCTGGATTGTAGAAGTCTCCATGAATACCACTGGTGGTAAAATTAGCTGAACCAACAATCAGCCGAGAGTTATCAATCACCACAAATTTATGATGCATTAACCCACTGCCCTTCGATCCATCTGCCGTATCATCAATGACCGGAATTTTGGCATTGCGCAGGATAACGAGGGCATCTCTTTGGTTAATTTCATCGTTAGAAAGTTGACCATCTTGATTGATATCGGCAAGTTTCACAAATTCCCGATATCGGTTTTGATCGTCACGATCGAATTGGGCAATTTCGCGAGGTGTAAAATCGCTCCAAGGGCGCGAATAAGTATTTTCTAAGATAATCCTAATTTTGACCCCGGCTTTGGCTTGAGTAGCGAGAGCTTGGGCAAGTTGAGGGAGACGAAACTCTTGAACTGCGATATCTATGCTGGTTTGAGCTTGATTAATTTCTTCAATAATCACCGCTTCTAAGTTATCGCCTAATCGTGTAATCTGGCGATAGGGTTCCGTATAGCTGGAGGCTTCAGAAGCGTTAAAATAAACTTGAATAAACGGATCTTGAGGGAGAGGCTCAAGGGAGGTAATCTCTGGAGATTCGGGTTTACATCCAGCTAACAGAAGACTCAAGAGTAAGAGTAATTTACTGATATTTCGCCACCAGTTCCTCAAGGGGGGTTTGCTCATACACTTCAAAAGGTTGATGAATCCAGGGATTATCTGTCAAATAATCCATATAATAATCCGGCGCAAAGACCGAGCAAGATTTATACCATAATACGGCCGTGCGGATCTCATTGGGGCGATCGCCCTCCTGTTCTTGTTCTTGGTAATGTTTCAACCAAGTGATACTTTCTTGTAGGGAAATCCCGGAGTCCACCAAATCATCCACCAACAAAATTGGAAAACTTAAACCCTCAGTAGTCATGCTCAGATGCCGAGAAAACTGAATTTGACCCCGTGTCTGATAATCCGCGCCCGTGTAGGATGAAGCAGAAAGAATCGCTAAGGGTTTCCGATATAATCGACAGAGAATATCTCCCACGCGCAAACCGCCCTTAGCAATACAGACAATTTGATTAAATTCCCAACCCGATTGATAAATTTGGGCTGCCAATTGTTCAATCTTTTGGTGGTATTCTGACCAAGAAACAAATAAATCAGACATGACAGGTGTAGGGGAAGGGTATCAAGGGAGCATCATAGAATATTTATTCTCAGGGACTCCGAACCAGATGGAGACCCAATTATCCCATATTTATTGCGTACTTTCAGCATATCTTACTCATGACCTCTGAGAGCAAAGCATCGCTATCACCCTTGACCTGGCTACACAAACTATCCTATGGCATAGGAGATTTAGGCCCAGCCATTACTGCCAATCTCCTGGTTTTTATCTTTTTACCCTTCTTAACGGATGTAGCCGGTCTCAGTCCAGCCTTAGCCGGTCAAGTCTTAATGATTGGTAAAATCTGGGATGCCATTAACGATCCTATCATTGGCTTTTTAAGCGATCGCACCCAATCTCGATGGGGAAGACGACATTCTTGGATGATTTGGGGTGCGATTCCCTTTGGCCTCTTTTTCTTCCTCTGTTGGATTGTCCCCCCCTTCGGGGAATGGGGCACTTTTTGGTACTACGTCGTTGTGAGCATCTTATTCAATCTGGGCTACACCATGGTGAACTTGCCCTATGTCGCGCTCACCGCTGAACTAACCCCAGATTATAATGAACGCACAACCCTGAATGGATTTCGCTTCACCTTCTCCATTGGTGGTAGTATCTTTTCCTTAATGTTAGGATTAGTCCTCTCCTTACTCATCAAAGATCCGCAACTCCAACATCTAGTACTTGCTGCTTTAGCGACTATATTATCGGTAATTCCCATCTATTTATCGGTTTGGGGCACGCGGCAACCCGTAAAACGCTTAGAACAACAAAGACAAGCCACCCATACTGAAGTCTCTCTTCCCCTAGTCGATCAAGTCAAGATTGCTTTTAGCAATACGCCCTTTTTATTCGTCATGGGGATTTATTTATCCTCCTGGTTAGCCATTCAAGTGACAGCCACCGTGCTTAAATATTATGTGGTGAGTTGGATGGGATTACCTGATTCTCTCTTTTTCCTGGCAGCTTTAGGAGTACAAGGAACAGCTCTAGTGATGCTCTCTGTGTGGAGTCAAGTCAGTTACCGTTTAGGTAAAAAAGCCGTTTATTATCTTGGTGGTGGGTTTTGGCTGATCGCTGAATTGGGGTTATTCTTGCTCCAACCCGGTCAAGTGGGCTTAATGTTCTTGTTAGCGATTATTGCCGGAGTTGGAGTGTCTGTGGGTTATTTAATTCCGTGGTCAATGCTCCCTGATGTAATCGATCTCGATGAATTGAAAACGGGTCAACGTCGGGAGGGAATTTTCTATTCCTTCATGCTGGTTTTACAAAAAATGGGGCTTGCCCTGGGTTTAGCATTGGTGGGACAGATTTTGGAGTGGTCGGGATATCAATCGGCGATCGCCGGATCGACCCCTTCTATCCAACCGGATTCTGCCCTATTAGCGATTCGTTTGTGTATTACCCTGCTTCCCCTTGCCTGTGTGGTACTGGGGGCAATCTTAGCGTACTTCTACCCCATTACTCGAACAGTTCATCAAGAGATTGTACTCAAGTTGGAACAGAATCGAAAATAAGAGCTAAAGCCCGACAACAATTTAGAACATCTCTATTAATTGCTCTTTCGAGCAATTAATGAGATAAAAAATCCCACATTTTCCCCAAAAAATGGGATTTCACACCTTAAAAATAGGCAATAAATTATGGGCAATATTTTGATTTTAATCCCCTACATAGAAGCGCCCTTGATTGTTAACCCGCCTTGTTCTATACTCTGGAGCGAAAAGTCTCAAACTCAAGGGTGATAATCATGGATCTCGATCGCCGGCAAGGCCGAATGCTCCTCGCTCATAATTTTGCTTTAACCGATGCGATCGTCCCCGAAATCTCCCGGGAAGCATTTGCCGCTATTTTTCTAGAAGGATTGGGCGATCGCGCCGATATCAAAGGTCGTGCTTTAACTCACGCTCATTGGATGGTTGAAATTCTCTTTGACTCGGAACAATTAGAACCCCAACAAGTGGGCGAAATCTGCGCTGCAATTCTCGCGGAAACTCGCAAAGAACAGAAAGTATCCGCAAAGAGTTCTTATGATATCCTGGTGCTCGCCGGACAGAAACAAACGCCTGCCACCCGTTCCGATCCCGACACGTTGAAAACAGGTGAATGGGGGGTTGATGTCGTTGAAACCGAATCAATTCCGGATTTTCTCACCTCAATCGGTTGGCAGGAAGAAAACAATCACAAACCCACTATTTTTCGCGTTGAAGTTCGGATATAACCTCGACCCAGTTATTCGTGGTATGGGATTGATGGGTTAAGTCCATCAACAGTTGGGAGTATACCCCTTCTCGTAGGGTGGGAACGGTGGGTTGCTCCGGATAGTTTTCGATGCTCTCTACCCAAGCATCAACGACGCGCATAAAAGCGGCAATCCGTCCATCAGGATAGGTTTGGGGAAATTCTAGCCGTTGGGGAATCTCCAGTTGGCTCAGGGATTCGCCAAATTTGGCTCCTTGTAGGGTAAACCCATAGATATAGTCTTTTTGATTGGAACTCCCCAGAATTAAGGTAGCGCGATCGCCATAAACTTCCACCCAATGCCCCCGTCCTTGATATGCAACCGAACTGAGCGACACTTGACACGGCGTACCATCAGCCAGTTCCAGCATCAATAAACAGGTATCATCCGCGTCAACTGGTTTGAGTTCCCCTGTCGTTGGATCTCGGCGTTGGGAAATCGCAGTACTCAAACGAGCCGATAGCCGCTTGATGTCTCCAAATAGCCAAGCAATATAGTCAAAAGCATGGGAACCGATCGCCCCTAATACTCCCCCCCCTTTCTCTTTTTGAGAATACCAATTCCAAGCACGGTTGGGATCGGAGCGAGAAGGAACCAACCAATCAATTTTAATGAACCGTTTTTCACCCACATAACGATCGGCCAGAAGTTCTTGAAACCTTTGCCAGGCAGGGACAAAGCGAAATTCAAAATCCATCGCCGCCACGACTCCTTGCGATTGAGCCAATTGGTACAGGTCTTGGGCAGAATCAACGGAAAGCGTCGTCGGTTTTTCCAGTAATAAATGTTTTTTGGCATTGAGAACCGTTTTCGCCATCTCGTAGTGCAGGAAAGGCGGGGTAGAAATACTAACGGCCTCTACGTCTGGTAAATTGGCGATCGCCTCCACCATATCCACAGCATGGGGAATGTGATGTTGAGCGGCAATTTTCTGAGCAGTGGCTAGATCGTGATGATACACTGCCACCACTTGAGTCCGATGGTGATGCTCAAAAGCAGGAATATGGACTTTTTGACCAAATCCTGTGCCCACAATGCCGATACCAACAGGAGACTGATTCATAGAATGTGAAAGATTACATCTTATCTGGATTATAAGGCAATAGGGAATGAGAGAATGGGAGACTGGATCGCCCGGTTTTGTTCCTCCATCCCCAGGCGATCGCCCCAAAATATAGTCCCAGAGGTAATATAGGCTTGCTTGACTCCAAGCAACTTTTAGCCAATTGTGGCGATCGCATCGTCTGGACTGAAAACCCCACAGAACTTTGTCCGGGAGTCTATGCAACCGGAACCATCCCTCGTACCCATCCCCTAGAAAATACGGGGGGATTATTTTGGCAAGATTCTGAACGCAGTCAGGTTGATCCCCTTTGGGACGATCAAGCCTTATATCTCTATAGTACTGAAGGTTTAGTGGTACTGTTCGGTTGTGCCCATGCTGGGGTAATTAATACCCTGAATTATATTGCCCAGATTACCGCAATCGAGCAGGTTTATGCCGTCATGGGGGGAATGCATCTATTAAACGCCGATGAGCAGCGCTTGCAAGCAACAGTAGACACCCTCAAGCACTATCAGGTGCAACGCATTGGCGCGAATCATTGTACCGGAATGAAAGCGACGAGCCTTTTGTGGCATCATTTAGGAGATCGCTGTTTAGATGCTCATGTGGGGACTCAATGGTTTTTTGGCGAATAATGACGATTACCAATTACCAATTACCGATTACCCATCATTTTTAATGGGAATCCTGATATTTTTGAAAGGAGATCACAACTACACCCACCCAAACTGATTATGGCCAGCAACAAGCCCATTTTACAAAAAGGTGACGGCATCTATTACCCCGACCTCAAAGAACCGGTCAAATACCTGCAAAACTTGCTCAAGGAAGCAGGGATATTCCAATCGACCGATCCGATTGATGGTCTCTTTGGTTCAGGCACAGAACAGGCAGTCAAAGCATTCCAGGCGAAGAAAGGCTTAAGAGCGGATGGCTTTGTCGGGCCAAACACCTGGACAGCTTTAGAGTCAGCCACCCCAAAAAAACTGCGCTATCCCGTATTACGGAAAGGAGACGGGATTACATTCACAGACTTAAAGGATGAGGTGAAAATCCTGCAAGAATTGCTGAAAAAGGCCCAGATGTTACCGGCTGATTCTTCCCTAGATGGTCTATTTGGCAATGATACTGAATCGGCGCTCAAACAATTCCAGAGAGCTAACAATCTCGTCGATGATGGGGTAGCCGGACAAAAAACCTGGTCTGCCTTATCGGATGAAGAGGTAGAAACCTATTTACCCTATGGCAATTTACTGTTGTCCATCGATCTCGATAAGGTGATTTACTCTATTCCTTATCCCGATGTGCGATCGTATGCGTGGGATTCGATTCCCTTGATTATTCGGGAAGCTGAGGCGGCTAATGTGACCGATAAGGGACAGATTGCTTATATTTTGGCCACTGCCGAGCATGAATCTCGGTTAGGTAAATGGATGGAAGAGTTTGCCAGTGGCTGGGCTTATGAATATCGCTCAGATTTGGGCAATACTCAGTATGGAGATGGACCTCGTTATAAGGGACGAGGGTTTGTGCAAATTACGGGACGGCGCAATTATACGGATTGGTCAAATCGGTTAGGAATTGATTTGGTGGGCAATCCGAGTTTGGCCAAAGATTGGGAGATTGCCGCGAGAATTCTGGTGATTGGAATGCGCGATGGAACGTTTACAGGATATCGGTTGGGCCATTTTATTGCTGGGTCAACTCGAGAGTTTCGTGGCGCTCGGCGGATTATTAATGGTTTAGATCGTGCCGGACTGATTGGGGCGATCGCAGAAGAGTATGGCAGAGTTCTGTAGCGTCTATCGCGATCGTTCTATGAATACATTTAGATTAGCTCCTGTCAAGTGGATGGCTCTTTTGATGGTCGTCACTCTTGCTGCGTGTCAAGATGCCCCCGTTTCCCGCTCTTCCGCTTCTTCTGGAGTGTCAACATCTCAGGAATTTTCTGGGGGAGCCACTCCCCCAGTTCTGACGGCTGAGGCTAAACTTCCTCATGGGGTGTTTGCGCCAATTTTATCGGAGTTGGACAAGAAGACTCAGCTAACGGTTCTTTTACCCAGTTGGCTTCCTGAAGAGAAGGAAACTTCTCCAGTGTTTGCTATCCCTACAGAAGTTTCTGCTTCTGAATATCAAGTTTTGCTGGCCTTTAGTGCGGATTGTAATGGTGGAACTGCTTGCCGTTGGGGAGAAGTGTCTGGTCAAATGGGGCCGTTGACAGCTCCAGAAGGAGGAGAATCGATTACTCTGGCACAAGGAATTAAAGGTTATTTTGTTCCCGCTACTTGTGGGGCTAATTGTTCCGATGCTGTGGTGATGTGGGAACAAGCTGAAGGACACTATCGTGTGGGCTTGAAAGCTGGAGATAAGGAAGAGTTAATCGAGATGGCAAATTCAGCGATCGCCACCACTCCCTAGACTTGAAGGAAGAGCGATCGCCGATCATCATGAAGATAGAACCCATTAAAACCGAATCCCACATTCGGTTTTATGACTACCTCTCCATCGCTTGAGCGTTTCATCTTCTACCGGTTTGGGAATTAAGGAGGTGGTTGGCCGATCGCTAATGTAGGGATAACCTTGGTCATGGAGGGGGTTGTACCTCACTTCATGTTCGTAGACATAAGCCCAAGTTTCCCGTCCGCGCCAGTAGGCGAGAGGATTAATTTTCAGCCGTCCCATGGGATCGAGTTCTAGGACATTGATGTGATGATGGCTCGTCATTTGATCGCGTCGTCTTCCCGTCAAATAGGCGATCGCTCCTAAATCTTTGAGTCCTTGTTCTAGGGGTTCGCGACGGGTTAGAGTCACAAATCGTTCTAAGTCACTTTGCCATAGGGCTTTACCATAGGACTTTTCAAACGCTTTGCGTGTCGCCATCTTCGCCATTGTATAGACCTTCAGCTCTAGGTCATAGCAGGGTTCTATCTCTGAAATAAACGCTAGAGTTTCGGGAAAATGATACAACGTATCGACAAACAGTACCGGAATTTTCTGCTCTGGACACAGATAGCGATACAGCATATCTGTAATCACCATATCATCTACGTTAAAAATACTTGCTTGTACTAAACCCGTAGGAAAGTTCTGCAAGCACCAACCGATGATATGTAAAGGATGGGTATGGCTGAATCGGCGATTAAGTTCCTGTAAGTCGAGGTTAGTGTGAACTTGGCCTAAAGTTGCAGTCAGATTGGTCATGAAGACTGAATACCCTTTATGATGTGACCTCCATTCTTTAGTTTACCTTAAGATTGTGCCCATAGGTTTTTGATTTGTCCTGTGACTTTCTGCTAGGGAAACAGAACGTTAAGTGAGATAATCACAGGGTAATGGGTTGTGAAATTGCCGATCATGCGCTTAATCTTATACAGTAAGCCCGAATGTCATCTCTGTGAGGGATTACAAGAAAAGCTCGAACAAATACAGAGCATTGCCTTTGAGTTAGAAGTTAGGGACATTACCACCAATGACACTTGGTGGCAAGCCTATGAATATGAAATACCCGTTTTAGTGCTTGATAGCAATCCTCCTCAGCGCTTACCCCGTCTCTCTCCAAGGGGAACGGTTGCCCAACTCGAGAAGATGTTGCAGCGCTTTGCTCTGTAGAAGGAGACTGTTTTAAGGGAATGATTTTACTATTCGAGTGATGAAAATACGGAGAAATGGGAACGCCGAGAATGGGATGACTCTATGGATGCTCAATCCTAAAAAATCATTCTCTTAGTCAGGGAGTCAGCAGTGGGGAGTTCGATCTCTACCTTGCTCAGAAGAGAACTTCGCGTCACAATAACCAGAAGAGAATCAGTGTATGAATGTCAAGCTTACCTGACTTCAAGTCCATTGAGGAAATCATTTTTAATTGAGTTATGACCATTGCAGCACCCCTGACAGCTCAACCGACTATTCACCCTTACCCAAACTACAAAACCGATATCGCTATTGTGGGTGTAGGAATTGTGGGAGCCACGTTAGCTTGTGTCTTAAAAGACTCTGGCTTAAACATTACCCTGATTGAGGCTCAACCCCAAGAGAAAGCCGCATCTAAGCGCCAAGCCTATGCCCTTACATTGATGTCTGGGAAGATTTTTGAACGATTAGGGGTTTGGCAAGAAATTCTGCCTCAAATCGTCACGTTTAACCAGATTCAGATATCTGATGCCAATCAGTGGGTAGTGAATTTAACGCCAGATGATTTAGGTATGGATCGTCTGGGTTATGTGGGAGAACATCGGGTCATTTTAACCGCGTTGCAACGGCAGATTAATCAATCCAATCAGATTCAATGGGTATGCCCAGGACAGGTGCAAGAAATCAGATATTTTGACAATTTTGCTCAGGTTTGGGTCAACTCAGCCGAACATTCGGAACCGGTGGTGATTGAGAGTCGGTTAGTCGTGGCTACTGATGGCGCAAAATCGCCCATTCGCCAAGCGGCAGAAATTTCGACCCAAGGATGGCGGTATTGGCAATCTTGCGTTGCGACAACCATCAAAACAGAAAAACCTCACAATAATGTGGCTTTTGAACGGTTTTGGTATACCGGCCCTATGGGGGTTTTACCCTTGCCAGGAAATCGGGTACAGGTGGTTTGGACGGCTCCCCACGAACAAGCAGAAGCGCTGCAACAGTTAGATGAGGCTGAGTTTTTGCGTCTTTTAGAATATCGGATCGATGGTATTTTGGGACGGCTAGAACTTGATGGCCCTCGGTTGGTGTTTCCGGTAAAATTAATGCAGTGCGATCGCTATGTCGGTCATCGTCTTGCCCTAGCTGGCGATGCGGCCCATTGTTGCCATCCCGTAGGAGGACAAGGACTGAATTTAGGCATTCGTGATGCGGCTGCGTTAGCTGAAATTATTAAAAATTCCCATACTCAAAACAAAGATATCGGCAACTTAGAGAACCTCAAACCCTATCAACAGTGGCGCAAACCTCAAAATTGGATGATTCTCGGTTTTACCGATTTCTTAGACCGGACATTTTCCACCGACTGGTTCCCCGTAGTCTGGACGCGCCGTTTAGGACTACTCTTCTTACAGAAGTTTCGTATCGGTCGCACTCTTTCTCTCAGATTAATGACTGGTTTAATGGGACGCGCTCCAGAGGTCAATTAAGTCAATTAATCATTAATATCAAATCCGGTTAAACAGTTGTCATTGCCACCGCAGGGAAGTAATCCCCAAGATTACCGAGATGGAAAAGATTGCTTCATTTCGCTCCGCTCCACTCGCGCTTCGTGCATACTTCGTAAACGCAATGACATACTATAACTAATTATTCATGTTTGATATAAAAATGATAAAAAAATCATGTTGATTCAACACTTCTGTAATAAAAATGATAGAATCCCCTTAATCAATCAATGGAGTCATTAATGAAACCTATACACGTACAATTACTAAGATCAATGACTATTGCTCTTGTCATTGGTTTTGCACCAGTATCAAACGCTGCCTCTCTGAACACTAGCGGCACTTGGACGAATGTTCTTGCGACTGATAGCGGATCAATTACCGGTGCAGGAACAAATCAGCTCAGTTGGGGCACTCCAGCATCAGGAAGCGGCAGCGGCCAAAGCGGGTATAGGTTTACAGGGGTTACGGATAATATAGAAGTCAGCGATTTAGTTGGTAGTGATTTTTTAGTAGGGACATTTACTCATTTTAACTTTCCGATTACCGGGACATCATTAGATGAAGCCACTTTGAATATTAACTTCGCTTTAGGATCAGCCAGTAGCACGTTTTCGTTTTTGTTCGATCATTTTGAAACCCCTAATAATGCGAATCCTTGTGCTGCTGGAGGTGAGGGTTCCTGCCCCGATCTAGTCAGCTTTCCTAATGCTACCTCTCAAGAAATAATTACCCTTTATGGAGTCAATTACAATTTAACTCTAAGCGGTTTCTCGGAAGATGGTGGCGAGAATATTGTTGACAGTTTCTTAACTCTAGAAGCTATAGAAAATTCGGCAGGATTGTATGCAACTCTCACAGCAATCGAAGATCCCAATCCCGTCCCAGAACCCGCTTCAACAATGGCGTTGTTGACTCTGGGAATTTTAGGTTTTGGCTGCACGTTAAAAAACAAGATTCGTTAAATAGTTATACTCTAACTTGACTGTTTTTTGCTTGAGAAAATGGGTAGGGTAGGGCAGTGCCCACCCTACAGCTTCAAAGTTGGAAAAGTACAAGGATTAACAAAGCAGATACAAAACAAGCTAAAGGTGTCCGGGTTAAGTTCCATTGATTCCAACGAGGTTCAAAATCTAGACGCGCAGACTCGTGCATCGCTTCATCCATCCGATCGACATTCAAAGCTTGGAGTTGTTTATTTAAGGGGATGTTAATCGTAAAAGTCGGTAACTGGACACCCAAAAGATAAGTCAGCAAAGCGAGAACGATCAGCCCTTCGTCAACTCCATCCAATTGTCCAAGACTAAGAAGACTCGAAGCTACTAAAAAGATAATCGAACCGAGCCAAAGAAAGACAAAAATCGGCTGATTATTTTGGATAATGCCATCAATGACCTGAAACGCTCGAATAAATTCCCGGTCGTTTAATTGTTTTATCCCTGGCATAACAACTATTGCAAAAGCCAATAGAAATCCAGCGACCAGAGAACACAAAAATGTAGCGACAAGCAATATAATTGGGAAAAGACCTTCTATTGACATGGAAAACACTCCTACACTTCGTGCTGGTAATTATAGCAGTGAATCAGTTGGTTAGGAGTTAGATTGGAGTTTAAGGCACTCTAGCAATAGAAAATATTCTAAGTGAATAGACCAAAGACGATCGAGATGATGATGAAGTTAAAGTGCAACTTGTTTTTGATACAATTCACGATTATTATCAGTGGATGAATATAGGTTGGCAAGGGTTGAAGTGAATTGATACTGCATTATTCATATTGATATTAAGAAGGGTAAAATTTTGATTCATAAAAACCTCACTGAACTTAATCCGGCTCAAGATTTGGTAGACATGGGTATACCGCGAGAAGACATTTATAATTGAACCTGGAAAGTGACAGAAAACGATCGCCAAACCTTAATCGATACTTCGTCCATTAAACACTTGGGGCGCTTCTCTTTTGGCTGGAGGGGCAACGCTGGCTTGTCGTTGTTGTTGCTGGTCTTTTTGAAAGTAATCTTGCCACAGTTGGGGAGCGTTGAGGGTGTCGCCTCCATGACGGGTGAGACGTTGGCGAATGCGACAGAGGACGGGAGTATTTACACAAGCTCCAGCGATAATAGCTTGACCTTTGGTGAGGGCAGGAAGTTCGTTGAGCAGGTCTCGTCCGGCTGCTTCTACTCCATGTTTGAGGCTGTCTTGGTCTACAGGGTTGATAATGCGGAGTAGAAATTGGCTCATGCATTGGGAGAGTACGTCGGAGTCGAGTTTACCGGGGCGTTGGGTAATCAGTCCGACTCCTAAACCAAATTTACGCCCTTCACTGAGGATGGTTCGCAGCATGGCTTTACAGCGTGAGGGTTCGTGGGCAGGGGCGAAGCGATGAGCTTCTTCGAGGAGAATGAAGACGGGGAAGGGAAGATAGTTGTCATCGTCGGGGAGGAGGTTTTGTTTTTGGGTGTTCATCCGCGCTTGATAGCTTTGGCGTAGAAGAGCGGCGCAGATGACTTGTTGTTCTTCTTGGGGGATTTCGTTCATTTGCAGAACAGTGACTTGACCGGGTTCAAAGAGGTTTTGGGGGGTGAGGTGTTTGTAGGCGTGGAAATGGGGCGATCGCTCTAACCGTTCGAGTTTCCATACAAGAGCAGGTGCTGAACTTCCGACTTTTTCGTTGCCTTCATCATCAATTTGCAGATCGGCTTCAAAAACAGCCGCGATCAGGTCTTGGACATCCCAGCGATATTCAGCGTTTTTGTGTTTTTTGAGGATATTAAAGGCTTTGCTGAGGATGGACTGTTGGCGATCGCTCATAGTCGGCAACAGCATCAAAATATCGTAGTAATCCAAGGATGACAGGCGGATATGCACATCTTCTGGCAGCAGAATTTTCACCTGGGGACTATAGCCATCTTCGCCGTGAAAGGCGGAATGTCCTTGTAAGTCCGCTAAAGTTCCATACTCTCCGTGGGGGTCGAAAATTAAGACGGGGGCGCGGTTGTGGGGGGCGAGAAATTCTTCAATCAGTACCCCAGCCGTATAGGATTTTCCGGAACCCGTGCCCGCGAGAATGGCTAAGTGGGTACTGACCAATTCTTTGACATCTAAAACGACGGGCACATTGCCTCCAGGACGCAGGAGAATCGATCCCATGTGGGCGCTACCCATTTCTCCTTGCTGTTTGCGGTTAATGATGGACTGCAAGAAGCGATCGCTCGCTAACATCACCTTTGCTCCTGGATCGGGAGACTGGCGAGGATTAAGAAAGCCTAGGTTCCGGTGAAAATACCCAATTACGTCTACAGTCACCTCGTAGAGTTCGGGGGTTTTGTCCGTAAATCCGACTAAGGCAGCGATCGCCTCTGGACTGGTTTCTGGGTCAGCAAATATGCGATCTGGAAAGTGATCGATAAGACTTATGTTAGAGATTTTGCCCAGAATTTTTTGATTCTGATCGCCTGAAATCAAAGAATAATAAACAAATTCTCCAATTTTCACTTGACGATTATTCGTTGTAATAAATACATATTGATTCCCTGTTTCGCCTGGGCCTTTGACCGTTCCAATTATTTGAGTTGAAGAGGTCACCGAGCGGATCTCAGGTGCAGTGTTTCGAGAGGGCAGGGAGTCTTGTACGCTGGTCATAGCCTAGCCTAGGTTTACTTCTTAAGAAAACATTAAAAGAGAACTAAGTTTGGGTGCAAGTTCTAATCAACCGCTTACGGTTTTAAGAAAGTTTGCGGAATTCTCGGATTTCTTGCGGTAGAAGATTATTGTAACCTGGAGTTGAGATTTCTCCAGAAGAAATCCGAGTCAATGGATTCAAAGATTGGAGCGAGTTTCAACCATTTGATTTCCACTATTGGAGTCTCTACTTGAATGGAAGCTAAATACTTCTTCCTTTTTTAACTGAACTATTCACGAATCTGGGGGTACAGGACTGATGGAACTGAAGGCTTTGAAAACTAACAATACTACAGATTCAACTTGTACCCTTCCCGTTGACTTAGCCAATTATAAACTAGGCTACACTCTCCTTTAACCAGTATGAGCTTGGCAATCCAGATGTTGCGTCAACCGGAAATTTCACCCGATCGCCAACAAAAATATCTGGAGATTTTGGAGAGCCAATGCCAACAGGAAATTCATCTGATCGATCAGAAGTGTTGAATTTCGACATAAAACTTTACATTTAACTAAACAAGAGTCTCTGGGAGCCAATCATAGCTCCAATGGATGAGGGAGCATTTTTGACTTAATTTAAGTTGCAAATAACGAAATTTATCTAGTAATGTATTC
>NZ_JAGHZH010000021.1:0-20702 GCF_017746885.1 Roseofilum sp. SBFL
CAGACGGAAAGTAACGCCTCCCGAGAGAATCCCCTCTGTTTGGAATGGGAAACAGTTCCAAGCAAGGGAACTCGTAGAAAGAGGAAGTCTCCTTAGTGATGAGGGGAATCCCCACGCCTTTAGGCTGGGGAGGATGTCAATGAAGTTCTACTTAAGGATAGTGTTGGGTTTGGGTTAAAAGTTGAGGGATGAAAGTCAAATTCTAACTAATTTGGGCGATGCGGAATCCCATTTGACATTCATACTGATTCGGTATGTGGCGATCGCTTTTTGCCAAAGGATGACCACAGGTCAAATGTCCTTGTCTCCAACGAGGTTCACCACTGCGATCCGCCCAGCAACAGCTTTGGCAAACCGTTTTTGGTGAAATAATCCGATCGTCCATCATAATGACTAACATGACTCAATCTCCCAAAAATTTGATGTGGCAAATGCCTTTACCTTATATTGTAAGTGATTCTTAAAGTAAACCGTGCCCAACGATACAGAGCTTAATAAAAAGGAAGAGGCAATAGGGAGTAATCCCCGCGTCCCCCATCCTCCCCATCTCCGCGTCTCCGTATCCTCCATCCTCCCCCACTCGCCACTCCCCATGCCCCTACCCCCTATTCCCTATTCCCTATTCTTGGGACTAAACTAGATTATTGTGCCCATAAGAGGAAACACAACCCGTGAGTCAAACGAATCTATCCAACCTAGACTTGTTAAACCAAACTGACCCCACCGTTACCGAATTGCTACAGAAAGAACTGGGACGGCAGCGGGAACACTTGGAACTTATTGCCAGTGAGAACTTCGCTTCACCTGCGGTTATGGCAGCCCAAGGCTCAGTGCTGACGAATAAATATGCAGAAGGACTACCCCAAAAGCGCTACTACGGGGGCTGTGAATTTGTGGACCAAATCGAACAACTAGCCATTGACCGGGCGAAGCAGCTCTTTGGTGCGGCGAATGTGAATGTCCAACCCCATTCTGGTGCCCAAGCGAATTTTGCCGTCTTCCTCGCCCTGTTAGAACCCGGAGATACTATTTTGGGGATGGATCTCTCCCATGGTGGTCATTTAACCCATGGATCGCCCGTGAATGTTTCTGGTAAATGGTTTAAGGTTGTTCAATATGGGGTAAATCAGGAAACTGAACGCCTGGATTTTGACAAAATTCGGGAAATTGCCCTAGAGCATAAACCCAAAATGATTATCTGTGGCTATTCTGCCTATCCGAGAATTATAGACTTTGAAAAATTCCGGGCGATCGCCGACGAAATTGGAGCCTACTTACTGGCTGATATTGCCCACATTGCTGGTTTAGTCGCGACTGGACATCACCCCAACCCTCTTCCCCATTGCCATGTGGTTACGACCACCACCCACAAAACCCTGCGCGGCCCCAGGGGTGGGTTAATTATGACCAATGATAATAAATTGGGCAAAGCCTTCAATAAAGCGGTCTTCCCTGGAACCCAAGGAGGTCCCCTAGAGCATGTGATTGCGGCTAAAGCAGTAGCCTTTGGAGAAGCTCTACAACCCGCGTTTAAAGAATATTCGGGTCAAGCGATCAAAAATGCGGCTGCTCTAGCAGGACAACTGCAAAACCGAGGGCTGAAAATCGTTTCTGGAGGTACAGATAACCATTTAATGCTGGTGGATCTGCGCTCTGTTAACATGACCGGTAAACAAGCAGATCAATTGGTCAGTACAGTTAATATTACTGCCAATAAAAATACCGTTCCCTTCGATCCCGAATCACCCTTTGTCACCAGTGGCTTGCGCTTAGGCTCTCCTGCAATGACCACGCGGGGCATGGGAGAAGCCGAGTTTACGGAAATTGGCAATATTATTAGTGACTTGCTCATCAATCCAGAGGATGAAGCGATTCGCAAAGAGTGTAAACAAAGAGTGGCCACTCTGTGCGATCGCTTCCCCCTCTATCCTCACCTGGAAATTCGGACTCCTGCCCTCGTTTAATGGAGAGGATAGGGAGAAGAGGAAAATAGCCTTTTGCCTATTCCCCATTCCCTATTCCCCATCCCCTTGACATCTGTAATGAATGATGTCTGAAATGTAGTAGAACCCTAGTAGACCTCCTACCTTATTAAACTCTTGACTCTGCTCTCGGTCTTATCCACAGAATTTCAGATGCCTTTACAGATGTACCATCTGATTGCCTTCACTGTATCCACTTTGGTTGTCCTTGGGAGTACCCCCATCGTCAAGTATCTTGGCTTGAAAAGTGGGAAAGTTGATAATCCCAATGGACGCAAAGTTCACTCCCGACCTATGGTACGCTTGGGAGGAGTTTCGATTTTTCTGGGTACGCTCACCGCTCTATTAGTTGTCTGGTGGGCAGGCGGATTTGGAATTTTACCCCCCGATAAAGAATACGAAGTGTGGGGGGTAACGATTGGCGGTTTAGCCTTTTTTGCGATCGGTTTAGCTGACGATCTCTTTAATCTGTCCCCATTCTCCCGCTTGTTTATGCAAGTGGTGGTTGCCCTGGGTGCATGGCAGGTGGGCGTACAAATCAACTTTTTAAGCATTCCCTTGATGGGATTAGTGACTCTGCCGGATTGGCTCAGTATTCCGATTACCATTTTGTGGTTAGTGGGCATGGTCAATGCTATTAACTGGATTGATGGCTTAGATGGTTTGGCTGCCGGAGTCTGCGGTATCGCGGCAGTGGTGATGCTGATTGTGAGCTTGTTTATGGATCAATCGGCCGCTGCTTTGATTGCTGCTGCTCTAGCGGGTGGAGCGCTTGGTTTTCTCCGCTATAATTTCAATCCTGCCCAGATTTTTATGGGGGATGGGGGAGCCTATTTTATGGGCTTTACCCTGGCAGGGGTGGGCGTGATTGGATTGGTGAAAACCACGGCAGTAACGGCAGTATTGTTACCCTATCTGATCTTGGCTGTTCCCCTATTGGATATGTCAGCCGTCATTGTTGATCGCCTGCTCAATGGGCGATCGCCGTTTATCGCCGATAAGCGCCACCTCCATCACCGCCTCCTGAATGCGGGCTTATCCCATCGGTTAACGGTTTTGTTTATCTATGCCCTAACCCTCTGGGTCGGCTCTCTTGCTCTCGCTTTTTCGGGTATTCCCAGTGGCTATGGCTACGCTGCTGGTGCAACGGCTCTGTTGATCTACACCATTTGGAAAGCCAAACAACAAACGGCAAAATCGCAATAATTAACCACACTTGATCATCCCCTCAATTAATGCTTCTAGATGTTCTGGCTGATGAGTGGCCATCAGAGAAATGCGGATACGACTGGTGGGTACGGTGGGGGGGCGAATGGCAGGGACAAAAATACCTTGGGTTTTTAAATATTCTGATAAGTCTAGAGCGTGTTGAGGATTCTCTAGGGGTAAGCAAATAATCGGGGATTCTAAGGCAATAGGGGTGAGATGAGGACAGTGACGAGCGAGGAGATCTTGGAAATACCTGATATTGTGCCAAAGCTGTTCTCGGTGTTGGGGTTCGGTTTGAATCATCTCGATCGCTGCTTGGGCGGCTGCAGTATCGGCTGGACTGAGACCGGTGGTATAAATCCAACTGGGGGCGCGGTTGCGGAGATAGTCGATCGCGACGGAACGACCGGCGACATAACCGCCTAAACTACCGATCGCTTTACTCAGGGTTCCCACTTGGAGCAGTTCGGGTTTATCCAGTTGGAAATGTTGGACTAAACCGGCTCCACTACTGCCAAAGACTCCAGTGGCATGAGCTTCGTCTATAAGCAGCATACTGTCATAGGTTTGGGCAATGTCCAATAATTGAGGTAGGGGCGCAAGATCGCCATCCATGCTGAAAACGCTATCGGTGATGATGAGCGATCGCCGATACTCTTTTCGGTATTCTTTGAGTTTCTCGGTTAACGCTTTAACACTTCCATGGCTATAGGTTAATACCGTAGCTTTACTGAGAATTGCCCCGTTTTTTAGGCTTGAATGGTTATATTCATCACAAAGAATGAGATCGCGCGGCCCAGCTAGGGCGGCGATCGCTCCCAGATTGGCTAAATATCCCGAACTGAAGACGAGAGCATCTTCCGTTTGTTTGAGCCGAGCAATAGAGGCTTCTAACTGCCGATGTAAGCCCCGATGACCACTGGTGAGTCGAGATCCGGTGCTTCCCGTACCATATTGTTCGAGAGCAGCAGTAGCGGCTTGGATTAAACGGCGATCGCCTGCTAACCCCAAATAGTTATTACTGGCAAAATTCAGCACTTCCTGACTATTGAGGAAGGCGATCGGCCCGGGTAAACCCTCCAAGGGTTGCACAGAGCGATACCAGTTAGCTCGATGAATGGTTTCTAAAGAGTGAGAGAGCCAAGAATAGGGCGAGTTTGACATAAATCAATGGATGATGGGGGGATAGCGAGATGTAATATCAAGTCCGTTGGATCAGTTATCGTATGTCATTGCGAACGGAACGCAGTGGAGGGAAGCAATCTCTTTTAGCTCGGTAGTTTTGGCGATTGCTTCCCTCCGGTCGCAATGACAAGTGTTTAACCGGACTTGATATAATCATGGATTTAGGGAAAGGATCTTTTCAGCTCTGTTGAATTCAAAATCGCTCCTTGCAAATAGGCATCCTTCAACTGAGCGCGAATTAAATGAGCGCGGGTTAAATTTGTCCATCTTAAATCCGTGTGATACAAATCTGCATTCTGTAGATTTGCGCCCCATAAAAAAGCGCCTGCTAAATGAGCCTCACTTAAATTCGCTTCCCTTAAATCTGCTCGATGAAGATAAGTATTAATCAACTCGGTGTGATGCAAAACCGCATTGCTCAGAACCGCTTCACTGAGGTTAGCGTCTAAACAATTGGCATAACTTAAGTTAGCGCGCCGTAAATTGGTATCACTTAAATCCGCATCTTTAAGATTAGCTCTCATAAGATTCGCACCACTCAAGGAAGTGCCTCGCAGATTTGCCCCTTCTAAATTGGCACCGCTTAAATCCGCGCCCGTGAGATTCGCACCGCTTAAATCGGCTGTCCTTAAATCAGCGTCTTTGAACTGTGCGCCTATGGCTTGACTTTGAGTTAAGCAAGCCGAAGTGAGCAGAGCGCACGAGGCGATCGCCCCACTCAAAGCAGCCTGATGCAAATTCGCCCCTTCCAATTCAGTGCGCGATAGATTCACCTGTCTTAAATCCACACCCTCTAAATCAATTCCTGGAAGTCGATAACCGCCCAAATCCGTCTCACTCAGATCTGGGGTAATCTTTGGATTAGCCGTCCTCCACTTATGCCAGGTTGGGAGACCGCGATAAAATACTGCTAAATGTTCAGAATTAGCCATAACAACTTCCTTAAATTACTTATTGGGCATTGGGGGGAGGGTTATCTCGTCCAGAAATATTTTCCATCGCCCTCAATGCTGCTTCAGAGGCTGCCAGGATATCCCGTTCTTCACCTCCCAGATAGAGACGACCAAAAAGCCCCACCGCTTGCACTTGCAAAATATTAATCAGCGCCGCCTTTTCTGACTCATTCGCGGCTAGGGCTGCATAGGCTGCCGGTTGCACCTCCAACACATAAAGGGTTTGCCCTGATAAAATCATCTGTCCGCGACGGTTGCGGTTAATCAGTTGGGTTTGATGGGGGTCAATATTGCGGATAATTTGGCTAGAAACAACTCGGGGTTTCAGGCGATCGCGCTCTGTTACTCCTAATGCATCTAAAATTGCCTGTCCTGCTTCCCGTGTTTCCCCCTGGCTACTCGAATGAATCTCTAACAGTCCATAGAGTCGCTCTACAAACTGCACGGCTGGGCGCACCCGTGTCGCCTTCAGCGCTACATCCGTAATCCGATTAACTTCAATACCTGGGGCAACCTCAACCCATAGCGATGTATCTCCCGGTAGAGGTAGAAATCCCAAAGACACCGTACCAATATAGGCAGCGTGTTGCGGTTGCAAGTTATCAATAAAAACATAGCTTCGTAATTCCGTAGCCAAAATCCAGAATACTCCCGATCTGTTTCCCTAGACATTCAATCATACAGCGCTTCGCTTTGGTAATGGGGAGTGGGGAGACACGGGGACACGGGGACACGGAGATGGGTAAGATCTCCAATAACTCAGCACTTATTACTCATTCCCTATCCATGAAAAAGCAAACCAATAAATACAGCCATCTCACTGCGATTGACCGTAAATTCTTATCTTTTCCAGCGCGGTTTTTAGGAGAAAGAAACTTACTTCAAGGGCAGGTCTTGGACTTTGGCTGTGGATTGGGTAATGATGTTAAACTCTTATCTCAACAAGGATTCCCCATTCAAGGCTACGATCTGCACTATTTTCCGGAATATCCTCAGCAGAAATTTGACACAATTATTTGCTTTTATGTTCTCAATGTTTTATTTACTCAAGAGCAAGCTAATGTCATGATGGAAGTTTCTCATCTCTTGAAGCCGGGTGGTAGAGCTTATTATGCCGTTAGGCGAGATATTAAAAGAGAGGGCTTTAGACAACATTATGTGCATCAAAAACCGACCTATCAATGTATGGTAAAGCTGCCATTTCAGTCGATTTATATCGATGAGTCTTGCGAAATCTATGAGTATGTTCACTATAATCATCAACGACATTCAGATAATCGCTGTATTTTTTGCAATCCGCGCAAAAGTTTAAGGTTGCTTACTGAATCGGCTACGGCCTATGCTATGTTTGACGGTTACCCGGTGAGTAAGGGGCATGTCTTGATTGTGCCCAAACGTCATATTGCCAATTATTTTGAATTGCCGTTTAAGGAACAATCAGCCTGTTGGTTTATGGCGAATAAAGTACAAGAGATATTAAGGAAAGAATTTCAGCCCGATGGGTTTAATGTGGGGATGAATGTCAATCCTGCGGCCGGTCAAAAAATGGGACATACAACGATTCATATTATCCCTCGCTACCGAAAGGATGCAGGAGGAAATCGAGGGGGCATTCGGCATGTATTGCCGAAAAAATAAGGAGCGCTACGCAGTGGTCAGAAGTGTTGACAGTAAATTCTTATGGGGAGTAGAATGGTAAGTCTGTGTAAAAATAAAAGAATAGAGGAAATTCGATGTCACGATACCGAGGCCCGCGCTTACGGGTAACCCGGCGCTTGGGGGACTTACCTGGTTTGACTCGTAAAACTCCTCGACGGGCATACCCCCCTGGTCAACATGGTCAGGCTCGGAAGAAGAAGTCAGAGTATGCTATCCGTCTAGAGGAGAAGCAAAAGCTGCGTTTTAACTATGGTCTAAGTGAAAAGCAGCTTCTGCGCTATGTGAAAAAAGCTCGTCGGATCACGGGTTCCACGGGACAAGTGCTGTTGCAACTGCTGGAAATGCGCTTGGATAATACTGTATTTCGGTTGGGCATGGCTCCTACCATTCCCGCAGCTCGCCAGTTAGTCAACCATGGGCATGTAACGGTTAATGGTCGTCCGGTGAGCATTGCCAGTTACCAGTGTAGACCGGGTGAAGAAATTGGGGTCAGAGACCGCGATCGCTCCCGTAAACTGGTAGATGCTAACCTGCAATATCCGGGTTTAGCCAACATTCCCAGTCATTTGGAGTTTGACAAAGCCAAAATGAGTGCCAAAGTCAATGGCGTAATTCAACGGGAATGGGTCGCTCTACAAGTGAATGAGCTACTGGTTGTGGAATACTACTCTCGTCTGGTATAAGCACGTCTGGTATAAACAGACCAACGCTAGACAAAGTAATTGTGGTAGGGGCGAAAAGTTTTTCGCCCCTACTTGCTTATTTAAGGTAAATCTTGAATCTCTAATTCTTGACTGATGCGGTTTAAATCTTCCCACAAGTTTTTGATGCGGTTGTAGGATTCGAGGGGGGTAAGTTTGCCATTGGTCTCTAAAGCGCTGATGAAACTGACTTTTTGGGCAAATTCTTGTAAATTGGCATTAAAAACCAGATTGTTGGGGCTGAATTTACCGTGGTAGTGGCTACGAGGATATAAAAATTGTTCTTTCATCACTGGCTCCTTAATGGATGTTAAAAGATGTTTGTTATGGGGGTTGAGGATAAACCACTTGAAATTCAGATTCTTCTAAAGATAAGAGAAGGAGTTCATTGGGGTCTTCAATGGGGTTTTGGATCAGTTGCACAATCCACCGTCCTTTCGCTTCTTCGGCTTTGAGATATCCTAATGCACCGGCTGCATAATCTGGATAGAGAACCTGTACTAAAGTTCCTGGTTTTAACATGGATAGACGGTTTGCATTGACAATTATTGAACCCCTTAACCTCATTTTAACCCAATCTAGAGACAACACTATCGATCTAGATCACAATGGGAATAGAAAGGCAAAAAGCAATAGATAATAAGCAATAAGTATAAGAGACTTATTGCTTATTATCTATTACCTAGCGCAAAGTGCTATATATCACGTTTAGAATTAGCGCTCTTCGGGAATACTTTCGTTTAGAGACCAACGATACTCTACAGGTAAGTTGGAGCGTTCGCAACTTTGTTCGAGTTGACGCTGTTGGGCAAGGGCTTTACGCAGGGTGGCAATCAGTTGGTGGACTTGCTCTCGTTGGACAGATTGACCTTCAACGGCTACCCAAGTTTGACGCTCTAGAAGTTGTAGGAGAAGTTCATAGTGAACATGAGAGGGAACCGGAATAGGCTGCATAGTTGAGTTGATCGAGGAAAAAGAGGTGTATGGAATGGGATGGAGATCCCAGGTTGTTTGGTTATTGTAGTTGATGTTTTTCAGGAAAGAGGGCGGCGAGTGCCTCTCGGGGGTCATCTTGTTTGACTAATGATTCTCCAATGAGGACGGCTTGAGCGCCCGCAGAGGCGACAAATTGTAGGTCTGCACGGGTATGAAGTCCCGATTCACTCACCAGGAGAATATTCCGATTTTGCAGGGTTTCGCGGCGATCGTTGTAGAGGTTTTCTGTAGTTTTCAGGTCTACAGTAAAATCTTCTAAGTTGCGGTTATTAATACCAATTAATTTTACTGATTCTAAGGATAATACCCGGTCGAGTTCCTCTAGGAAGTGAACTTCAATTAAAGCAGTCATACCCAGGACATGAATGATTTTGCTAAAGTATTTCAAGTCTTGATCCGAGAGAATGGCAGCAATCAGGAGAACCGCATCGGCTCCATGAACTCGCGCTTGATAAATTTGGTACGGATAAATAATAAATTCTTTGCACAAGAGGGGTAAATCAACGGCAGCGCGAACTTTAGCTAAGTTTTCAAAGCTGCCTTGGAAAAATTTCCGATCGGTTAATACAGATACACAACTGGCTCCGCCTTGTTCGTAGGATTGGGCGATCGCCACCGGATCAAAGTTTTCCCGGATGACTCCTTTAGAGGGCGATGCTTTTTTTACCTCAGCAATGACCGCCGGTTGGGTTTTCCCCTTGCGGAGTGCCGCGAGAAAATCTTTGGGGGGAGCAACCGTTTCTATGCGCCGTTTCAAGTCGCTTAATGAGACTTTTTCCCGTTGTCCTTGGACTTCCGTTTCCTTGTGCCAGACAATTTTTTCCAGAATATTGCGGGGTTCGCTACCGGGTACACTCACTTGATATTGCAGGTGAGAGATCGAAAAGGTGGGACTAGGGGGACGACGGCGAATATGCATGGAAGATTAAGGAAAAAAGACCATAAGCCCATAGTGTTGCACAGATCCTAGGAACATTGTCAAGGGAAGGAATGACTCAGACAATCCAAATGCGATATTGCCTCTTGGAAAGCAAGCCTATTGCCATTAATCAGGGTCTGTATAACTGCTTTGTAGTAACTCCATCATCCCTGTATCGTCAAATTCTGCGGCTAACTCTAGGATTCGATCGCCAAAAGCCTGATACTTTGGGTCTTTAGATTTCAGTCGTTGAGCTTCTTCTTCTATCGCTTGAATATCACCAATTTTAGTCGCGTTCCATAAAACGCTCAATTCTTCTTGTGTTGGGAAAATCAGGTCTTGCTGAACAGAGTCTTTTGTATTTTTTTTCTGTTCATAGATCCAGGTGAATTGCAAATATTTTTCTAAAAGAATGAATAACTTCTCTAAATCGATGGGTTTTTCTAGAAAATCATTACAGCCAGCGGCGATCGCCCAATTTCGATCGGCCAGTGATACACTAGCGCTAGCGGCGATAATCGGCAACTCTTTGGAATAAGAATCCCGAATACTTGTCGCCAAGGCATATCCATCCATTTCTGGCATCACAATATCGGTAATCACCAAATCTGGATGCCCCTGTTGCACCTGTTCTAATCCTTCTCGTCCATTGGATGCTTCAAGCACCCTAAACCCTAATGGACTTAACACTTCCACAACTACCATTCGATTCACTTCATGATCGTCAACAATGAGGATAGTTTTGGGTTCTCCACTGCAACCGACAATCTTACCCTGTTCCAAATGCGTTGCACGACTGCTCCATTCCTCTGAACGGGGTAGGGTCACTTCAAACCAGAATTTACTTCCGATACCTAAGTGACTCTCCACCTGAATACGACTTCCCATCAGCCTCACAATTTGACTGCAAATGGTTAATCCTAATCCCGTACCTTGCGATCGCCGAGAAGTAGAACCCACTTGCTCAAAAGGGAGGAATATTGTATTCATCTGTTCTTGACTCATCCCAACGCCTGTATCTTCAATTTCAAAGCGTAGGGTAGCCATCTGAGGGTCATCTTCTGGAAGACAGGTCACCGAAAACATTACATTGCCTTGGTCGGTAAATTTAATCGCATTGCCTAAAAGATTGAGTAAGATTTGACGCAGACGTTTTTCATCGGCTTTAATTACTGTTGGTAAATTTTCGTCCGCTGCAAAATCGAGGCTAACGTCTTTTGTTTTGCCTCGCACTCGTGCAATTTCCACGACTCCAACCAAAAAAGAAGGCAAGTGCAACTCTTTAGGAAGGAGTTGCATTTTTTTCGCTTCAATTTTCGCCAGGTCGAGGATATCATTAATCAGGGTTAATAGATGAGAGCCTGCCTGTTCAATAACATCTACTCCTTTACGATGTTCATTGAGATCCTCAGCACGATGCATAATCTGAACATAGCCGAGGATGCCATTGAGAGGGGTACGCAATTCATGGCTCATATTGGCCAAAAATTCACTTTTGGCTTGGTTGGCGCGATCGGCTATTTCTTTTGCTTCAGATAGCTCGAATGTCCGTTCAGCCACTCGCTGTTCCAGTTGACTAAAAGAAGCTCTCAGTTCAGTTGCCATGCGGTTGAATGCTTTGGCAAGCGTCTTCAGTTCGGCGATCGCACCTCCAGAGACTTGCTGATCTAAATTGCCTTCTGACATTGCTTCTGAGGATTGAGACAGTTTTAAAATCGGTTGAGCAATCCAACGAGACGTATACCATCCCAAAACAATAGCAAGTCCTAATGCTCCAAGACACAATAAAATCGTGGTTCGTCTACTGGCTTGAATTTGGGCCATAAAATCCGATTCTGGAACCACAATCACAATCAACCAATCCAATCCAAACTCATCTTGATAAGGAAAAACTTGTAAGAATTGTCGTTGTTGTTCGCGATCGAAGTCTAATTGTTCTAAGGTTTTGATGTTTTTAAAATCAGTAAATTCTTTTAAAAGGTACTGGGCCGTTGCATGGGTTAAAACATCACTGCTTTCTCCCACATTTAAGCGTTCAACTTCTTCCCCTTCTTGACGAAACAGCTTTTCGGGGGTAGAAGTGGCCACCAATTGACCTGAACGTTCGATAATAAAAGCTTGTCCTGTTTTGCCAATCTCTAAATTTTGCAGAAAATTACTAATGTCAGTTAATATCAGGTCGGCGGCTGTGACTCCGATGAACTGTCCTTGTCGATCGTAGAGAGGAAGATCGGCAGTTAAGGCTAATTCTTGGGTCGAAAACAAAGTGTAAATTTCTGTCCAGACACCTTTTCCAGAACGATAGGCGGTTTGGTACCATTCCCGTTTTCGGGGATCGTAGTCTGGTATCCGATTCACCCGGTCTAAGCGTTGACCTTTTCCATCGAGCGTCCAAGTTTCAAAGTGATAATCTGTCCTTCGGTCAGACACTTCTAGAACAAAAGTCCGATCGGCTTTTCTTTGTACTCCTACATATTCTCGCTGCTCAGTTCCCAAGGCAATATAACTCACCATTTCAAACTGATGTATCTGAGAAAAAAAGTAGCGCTCTAAACCCGGAATATCCTCCAGATTTACTAGATCTAGAGTAACGGCTTCACGATTGATTGTATTCACCAGATGGGGCGTATTTAAATAAGTATTTAGCTGCTGTACAATTCGTTTAGCCAGTTCAGTCCGTAATTGAGTGGCGACATCATTCACAGCCTCTTGTCCATTGCGTAACGAGAGCCATCCTGTTAATCCAACAACCACAAAAATCTGGAGGACAAAGGGAATAATTAAAACGAGACGCAAATTGACTTTCATCATCAGACCTACAAAGATGAGATTACATAGCTAACTGGGGGCAGAATTAATAAGCTGGATAATCATTTTGTCTTCAAATTCAGCCGCTAAGGTGAGGATGCGATCGCAAAATCCATGATAGGCTGGATGGAGATCTTTTAACCGTTGTGCTTCTTGCTCAATGCCTACAATATCTCCGATTTTTGCCATTTTATACAACTTAACTAATTCATCACTTTTGGGAATAATGATTTCTGCTTCTTCCGTAAGATTTACAGATTCTATTGATTCATAAATCCATTGCATATGGAGATACTTCTGCAAGACAATCAACAGTTTTTCCATATCCACAGGTTTTTCTAGGAAATCATTACAGCCAGCGGCGATCGCCAAATTTTGATCGTTTAGTGATACACTGGCACTAGCGGCAATAATCGGCAACTCTTGAGAATAGGACTCCCGAACTATGCGAGCGAAGTCATATCCATCCATCTCTGGCATCATAATATCTGTAATGACTAAGTCAGGATGTCCCTGCTCTACTTGTTCTAATCCCTCTCGTCCATTTGAGGCTTCAAGTATCCTAAAATGTAATGGCGTTAATACTTCCGAAACCACTACCCGATTAACTGGATGATCGTCAACAATAAGGATGGTGGTTGAATCTCCAGTATATCCGATAATTTTTCCTTGGGATAAATGAACTCCAGAGCTAACCCATTCGTCAGAAATGGGAAACTCGACTTCAAACCAGAATGTAGTGCCTATGCCTAATGTACTTTTAACCTGAATTTCACTGCCCATCATTTCGGCAATTTGACGACAAATACTTAATCCTAAACCCGTTCCTTCTGAGCGTCGTGATGTAGAACCAACTTGCTCAAAGGGTAAAAATATTTTTGCCATTTGTTCTTCACTCATTCCTACACCTGTATCTTGGACGGTGAAGCAAATTTTTGCCTTATTTTCTGCTGTTCTCTGTGGGTTAGATACTGAAAAAGTTATCGTTCCTTGGTCAGTAAATTTAATCGAATTCCCCAAGAGATTAAGCAATAATTGCCGCAGACGTTTTTCATCCGCTTTAATTCCTGTGGGTAAGTTTTCATCGGGAAGAAACTGGAGGGTAATCCCTTTATTTTCAGCTCGCACTCGTGCCATTTCTGCCACTCCAACCAAAAAGGAAAGAAAGTGTAAATCTTTAGGAAACATTTCCATTTTTCTGGCTTCAATTTTGGCTAAGTCGAGGATATCATTAATCAAGGTTAACAAATGGGAACCGGCTTGTTCGATGACATCCACTCCCTGACGATGTTGATTGAGATCTCGGCTGCGATGCATAATCTGAACATAGCCAAGAATGCCATTGAGGGGAGTGCGTAGTTCGTGACTCATATTAGCTAGAAATTCGCTTTTCGCTCGGTTGGCACTATCGGCCATTTCTTTAGCCACGTGTAATTCGAGTTCAGCATGTTTGCGAGCGCTAATATCCGTATGGGACCCCACCATCCGCAGAGGTTGACCACTGCTGTCTCGTTCTACGACTTTAGCACGAGATAAAATCCAAATATAATCTCCCTGTTTCTGTCGCATACGAAATTCCAAATGAAAGGTTTCTGTGGTGGTTTGCAAATGGTCTTGAATCACCTGTTTTGCATTCGGTAAATCTTCTGGATAAACCAAATTTTCCCATGAGGAAAATTGATTAGGAATTTCGGAGTCATCATAGCCTAACATCTTTTTCCAACGGGGAGACAAATAAACTTCATTTAAAGCAATCTTCCAGTCCCAAATCCCATCATTTACACTTTCATGTACCAATTGTAAGCGTTCTTGACTCAAGCGTAAGGCTGTTGTCCGCTCTTCTACTCGTTGCTCTAGAGTATCAAAGGATTCTTTTAACTGAACCGCCATTTGATTAAAGGTTTGGGCTAAAATTTTTAATTCAGTAATATGTCCTCCCTTCACTTGCTGAGATAAATTTCCTTTAGCCATGGCTTCGGATGATTCTACTAGACGTAAAACCGGTTTAGAAATCCAACGAGAAGTATAAATTCCTAAGAGTATTGCTATTCCTAACGCAGCGAAACAAAGCCAAATGGTTGTGTGGGTATTGGCATTGATTTGGCTCATAAAATCTGATTCTGGAACCACAATGACAATCAACCAATTTAACCCAAACTCATCTTGATAAGGAATTACGTCTACACAGTACCGTTCATTCTCAAGATTTAAGAACAGTTGTTCCTCTTGATCAATATTCGATAAATTACCAAATTTACGGGTTAAGAAATGGGTCGTTTCTTGGGTCATAAAATCTTGACTTTTCGTTGCCATCAATCGCTTTGACTCTTCTTCTCGAGTAGAAGGGAGAAAAAGAGATTCTTTAGTTGAAGTGGCAACTAAAAATCCAGAGCGTTCTAAAATAAATGCTTGTCCAGACTGACCCATTTCCAACTGACTGAGGAATTGGTTAATATCCAATAGCATCAGATCGCTACCAATTACTCCCTTCAACTGATTCTCTTGGTCATAAATAGGAGTTCCAATGGTAATGGCTAAACGAGAGTATGTAGAGTAAGTATAAATATCACTCCAAGTTGAGCGTTTTTGAGTTGCAGGAGCAATATACCAAGGACGATGACGGGGATCGTAGTCTGGATAAGAAGCCAATAATTCTTCAGTTCGTCTACCTTGCTTATCGGTTGCATAAGTATTCACAGCATAACTGGTTAAAGCATCAACAATATCAATATTAAAGCCGCCTTCATGCAGCCGATCCAATCCATAGAATTCTCCTTCTTCATTACCGACTAAGATATAGCTTACACTGGGAAAATTATGGATTTGTTTCCAGAAATAGCGTTCCATACTGCGAGGATTATCTACATTCAGGTAGCCTAAATCTATGGCATCTAAAATATTTTTATTCACCATATAAGGGGTGCGTAAATAACTCTTCAAGTGTTGTTGAATGCGATCGCCGGTTTCTCGCTGTAACTGAGTAACCAAATTTTCTACAGTTTTTTGTCCATTGCGTAATGAGAGCCATCCCGTCAATCCGACAACCGTAAAAACCTGGAGGACAAAAGGAACAATTAAAACCAAACGCAAATTGACTTTCATATCCAGTCTCCTATGTAACGGGAGGACTTCCGATTGTCTTCAGCTTAGTAAGTAGAGGTTAAGGTTGAATTATGGCGTAATGTGGTGTAGTTGAGCGTAACCTACTTTACTAATACTCTAGATAATTGGAGGTTCTGTTTACCCTTTAATATGATATCAAATCCTTAAATTTTGGCTACCTTCTCTCCTTGAGAGATAATTGGCTTAGAGCAAACGGTTAAGCGCAACTTCATTGGGAGAGGGATTTTCTGGACATGAAAGGGAGAGAGTATTTCTAAAATACTATATCCTCTATGTAAAGTTTAAGACCAGACAAGCAGTATAGAAATGGTCAGGCGAGTTGATACTCACCTAAGCATTTCTCCTAAAAATGAGGTGCAATTTAACCGACTGCTCGCTTGTACGCTTCATCGAGGACTTCTGAGAGAGTTGGATGGGTATGGACTAAATGAGCAAGGGTGTGGACAGATTCCCGTTTCGCTATTGCTGCTGATGCTTCATGGATTAAATCTGCCGCATGGGGACCGATAATGTGAACGCCGAGAACTTCCCCATTATCCTTACGGTAGATCAATTTAGCCATTCCTTCCGTCTCGCCTTCGGCGATCGCCTTAGAATTCCCCTTAAAATAAGAGCGAGCTGTAGCAATTTCAAAGCCTTCCGTTTCAGCAAGTTCCTTCGCTTGCGGTTCGCTCAATCCCACGTAACTAATTTCCGGGTGAGTAAACGCCGCCGCCGGAATCGAGCGATAATCAATAGTACGCGGACGATCGCACATATTTTCCACTGCCACAATTCCTTGAGCCGAAGCAGCATGGGCTAACATCATCTTACCCGTCGCATCCCCGATCGCCCAAAGATGGGGAACCTTTTCCCCACCCGACAATACTGCCATCGTATCGTCAACCGGAATAAAACCGCGTCGATCCAACTCTACGCCCACTGATTCTAAGCCCATATTCTTCGCTGTCGGAACACGTCCCGTTGCCACCAAGCACGCATCCACTTCTAAAACTTCTTTAACTTCCTTCATCTTCGCATCCGCCAACTCAATTGTCACTGGAGATCCGGGCGTAACTTTCATCGCCAACATCCCCACACGAGTTTCAATATCACGAGGAGAGATGAGAACCCGTTGCGCTTGTTTAGCAATATCGGGATCGAACGTTGGCATCAACTTATCCAACGCTTCAATGAGGGTTACCTCACACCCCAACGCCGTATACACATCCGTAAACTCTAAACCAATATAGCCACTGCCAATGACTGCAATCCAGGGGGGCAAAGACTCCAAACGCACCGAGTCATCACTGGTAAACACCGTTTTATGATCGATCTGAATTCCTGGGGGCACAAAAGGAACCGAACCCGGAGCCACAATAATATCCTTGGCGGTAAACGTCTTCAAGTCTCCCTCATTTTCCACCGTCACCTTCTGGGGAGATGCCACCTTACCCCAACCGCGTAGAATATCAACCTTCAGCCGTTTGAGACTATTCGTCAGGTCAGATTGGATTTTATCGACTAAAGTATTGGCATGATCGGCGATCGCCTGACGCTCAAAACTCACACCACCGACTTGAATCCCCAAATCCTTCAAATGATCTGCATCCTGTAATTCCCGCACCCGTCCAGAAGCAGCTAACAGAGCTTTAGAAGGGATGCATCCTCGGTTAACACAGGTTCCCCCCATATCTGCTGCTTCCACAATTGCCGTTTTCAGCCCACAACTCACAGCATGGAGAGCAGCCCCATGTCCACCGACTCCAGCACCAATAATGATCAAATCGTAATCAAACTCGCTCATGCTTCGCTCCAGCTTCTGTAATTCACTAACTCGTTTGACCTTGATTTTACAACGCTTCGGGCTTCAGACGATTCCGTGAGTTATAACAGAAGAAAAACTCAAGTATGGTGGTATTAACAAAACCTAGCGTATTCTTCCTAACATTATGAATCAACAACCAACCAATCCACATAACCAAGCCCAACAGCAGTTTCAGCACTCTCTCCATCAATTAGAAGAAACCCTGAAAACCGGTAAAGTGCATCACTCTTCTGCTCAAAAGTCCGACCCCTTGAGTTCCCGTCAGTTTCAAGAACCAGAAGCGATCGATGAAGCGACTCTAGAGGAAGCAGCAGCAGACATAGAAGAGTTGATCAACCAATTATCCTCAGAAGATCGATCCTAAACTAAACCCTAAAATCTTCAAGCTAATCATGAACCCAACATCCCTAAAAAGTCCCCTTATTTACCCCGAACCTGATGGAGCGCCCATGGCTGAAAGCGATCCTGCTCGCGATTACCTCATTTATGGCGTAGAATCCCTGAAATTCTATTTCCAAGATCGCTCAGATATTTACGTTTCTGGTAATCTCTGGCTCTCCTACGAGCAGGGAGTTCCGGATGCCGTGGTTTGTCCGGATGTATTTGTCATTTTTGGAGTCGAAAATCGTCCCCGCAGAAGTTACCGAGTTTGGGAGGAAAATAACCGTTATCCCGATTGGGTTTTGGAAGTGACTTCCATGAGTACTCGACATAAGGATGAGAGCGATAAGCCCGTCACTTATGCCCAAATGGGAGTCAGAGAATATTTCCAATATGACCCCAGCGGCGATTATTTGCAGCCTCGTTTGAGAGGACGCAGATTAGTGAATGGAGCCTACCAATTATTGACTCTCAATGAATTAGAGAATGGGATACTTTCAGTTTTCTCCCGGGTTTTAGGTTTGGAAATGCGAGTCTTACCGGATGGTAAATTGCGATTTTTTGACCGAGAGAGAGGGGAGTATTTACGCAGTCCGGATGAGTCAGAGCGCGATCGCTTGAACGAGCGCCAACGAGCTGAACAAGAATACCAACGTGCCCAACAAGCAGAGCTAGCTTTAGGGGAGGAACGTCAACGGGCGGAACGAGCAGAAGCCGAATTACAAAAATTACGTCAACGTCTTTTAGATCAAGGGATTGATCCATCTACTCTGGAATAGGGTAAATCGAGGATGGGCTGCATCGGATGGCTTCTGTTCTACAATATTGACGACCCTATTTTTCATGTTTAATTGATTGTTTCATGGCTCAAACCGAAGCTCTGGTTATCCTTTCTGGTGGACAAGATTCGACCACCTGCGCTGCATTAGCTACACAACAATTCGATCGCGTCCATGGGCTGACGTTTGATTATCAACAGCGTCATCGCATTGAGCTGGAAAGTGCCCAAGCGGTGGCTCAGAAGCTGGGATTGGCAAGTCATGAAATCGTCTCAGTGGGGCCCATTTTGAAGAGTACGAGTCCTTTAGTAAGCGAAACCCCTTTGGCGGAGTATGAGAGTGCCGAGGCGCTGCCAGGGGGCATTGAAGCCACATTTATTCCCGGACGTAATATTTTGTTCTTAACCTTGGCAGCGAATCGGGCGGCGCGTTTGGGGATTAAAGATATGGTTTTAGGAGTGTGTGAGACGGATTTTGCGGGGTATTGGGATTGTCGTCAGAGTTTTATTACTGCCATGGGCGTGGCATTGGGTGAGGGAATGTACGGTGATGGTGAGGCGTATCGGATTCATACCCCCTTGATGAATTTAATGAAGGCGGAGTCAGTAAAGTTGGCTCAGGAGGCGTTAGGTGATCGCTTCGAGTCAGTCATGGAGTTAACCCATACTTGCTATGCCGGGGTGAAAGGAGGATGCGGTAAGTGTCATGCCTGTATCTTAAGAGATCGAGGTTTTCAGGAAGCCGGAGTTGCCGATCCGATTTGGAAATATCGAGGCGCTAACCGTGGCAGTTCTGGGACAGAGATATCGGAAGATCGAACCTATGGAGATCGCGCCATTGAAGAAGCGGCTCACCATCCCCTAGAAATTTGGCCCAACCCTTCTCCAAACCATGATTATATCATTCATCTGGAACATCCGGAGTTTACTGCCCTTTGTCCGCGATCGGGTTATCCAGATTTTGGCACTATTGTCTGTGATTATTTTCCCGGTCAATCTGTTTTAGAACTCAAAGCTTTTAAGCTTTATATTAACAGTTTTCGCCAACAAAGAATCAGCCATGAAACTGTAGTTAACCAGGTAGCCGATCGCCTGATGGCAGAAGTCAAACCCAAAGCACTGCGCATTATCGGCGATTTTACTAGGCGTGGAGGCGTAAAAACCGTAATTACCGCTTATCGAGGGGAAGACATGAGTTTCCCTGATTATCAACCCAATTTGCTTTAAAACTCTTGCCTATTGCCTCCCCAAAAAACTGTCGTAACTCACTGATGAAGCTATGGAACTGATCGAAATTCTCAAAGCAGACTATGAACGGTTTCCCGTCAACCCAACCTATAGTATTTATGCGCCAGATGTGTATTTTAAAGATCCAATGACCGAATTCTGGGGAGGCGATCGCTATCAACAGATGATATCCTGGATGGAACGCTGGTTCCTGAATATCAAAATGGACTTACACCACATCCAGCAAGAAGGAAACACGATCCACACCCGATGGACATTACACTGGAATACTCCCCTCCCCTGGAAACCCCGTATTTCTATTCCTGGATCGAGTGAACTCCAAATCAATGAGAATGGCTTAATTAATTCCCATATCGATCGTTGGGATATCTCGCGCTTAGATGTCTTAAAGCAACATATCGCGCTTCGCGCTGGTAATCGGGAATAGATAAGCCATTTTTCCCTCCTATAGAGACGATCAAGACAGGGTAAGATGATGGGGATGGCTCGACACGCGATCGAGCCATGCTCGAACAGCAGGATATTCAGAAAGATCGAATCCTCCTTCATCAGCTACATGGGTATAAGCGTATAACGAAATATCTGCAATCGTTAGAGAACCATTGACGAGAAAGTCCGTTTTTGACAATTGCTGCTCCATAACAGAGAGTGCTTTATACCCAGAAGTGTTGAATCTTGACATAAAACTTTACCTTATAGCCAATCATAGTCGGAATATAATCGAGAAATTTTGCATCATTCTCCTGACCAAAATTGAGCAGGCATTCTGTGGGATTACCCTGACTTATGTTGATCCCATTGAGTAACTTCACTTGATGGTTACACCTTTAAGGAACTCCATGACCCAACTAATGATGAGAATATTGTCGTTATTGGAGATGGGTTTTGGGTAATCGATGACAGTGGAAAGAAACACTGGATTACTATAAAAACAGGAGACAGGATTGCTCGTC
>NZ_JAGHZH010000022.1:0-31662 GCF_017746885.1 Roseofilum sp. SBFL
GACTACTCCCGTGACCCAATCCTCGTGAGCAATGGTGTGCAGGGTTTGCCCACTCTTTACTTCTGTTATCTTGGCGCTGTTGTCCCTGCTGCTCGTGGCCAGGGTGCTTCCGTCGGGGGAAAAGACTACTCCCGTGACCCAATCCTCGTGAGCAATGGTGTGCAGGGTTTGCCCACTCTTTACTTCTGTAATCTTAACCGTTTTGTCTCTGCTGCTCGTGGCCAGGTAGTGTCCGTTGGGGGAAAAGACCACTCCCGTGATGGGAAGCTGGTGAGTAATGGTGTGCAGGATTTGCCCACTCTCGACTGCCGTTATCTTGGCGGTGTTGTCAGTGCTGCTAGTGGCCAGGGTGCTTCCGTCAGGGGAAAAGACTACCTCCGTGACCGGAGCCTGGTGAGGAATCTTATTCTGCTCCCTAATAGTGTGGCTAACTTGTTGCAATGTTGAAATGGGACTATAGGCCACGTACTCAGCAATGGGCTGATTGACCACTTGAGGGTACAACTCTTGAGCAGTTTGTAGGGCAGAATGCAAAGCTTCCAACGGCTGACTGGGCACATTCTCAAATTGCCGTAGAGTTTTAACCCCCAACCGTTCCCATCGAGTTCCGTCTAGAGCCAGTTTTCGCTCCACCCTAGCGCGATAAACTAACCCAACCGTCCCAGCAAGAATCAGCACCGAAGCCACAGAAGTCAACCCCAATTGCCAACGGCTCCGCCGCACTTTGTTCTCAATCTCAGCTAAACTCCGTTCAGCAGCTTCCCGCTTCCCTTGCTCCCGCTCCAGTTTCTCCTGCAACTGTCGCACTTCCGGTGCTTGCTCCCGCACATAGCGCACCAAATAATCATGCACCAACTGATAGCCCGCTTCCCCTCGCTCCTCTATCAACAGCACCAACCCCGAACCCACCAAAATCTTCAACACCAGGGATAAGTCTGCCTCCTCTATCTTTTGCCGTACCTCCCGTTTAAGTTCCTCTTCCGTCTTCACCGGCCGGCGCAAGTCTTCATCCGTCAACAAAAACAACACCCAATACGCCGATCGCTCATGTTCTGTGCCACAATCTTTCACAACCGTCTCAATATAACGCCGCACCAGCTCCGTTTTCGGCTCCAACACCCCCTCATTCAGCCGCTCGTACTCCTCCAACCGCGTAATATAACTGTCCTCCAACTGACTCCCCACAATCTGCAACTCAATCGGAATCACCTCTTCCCCTTCTCCCGCCAAATCCTCCACCAGTCGCTCCAAGAGCGCCTCTTCCGGGTGAAAACTCGTCTTCTCGGTCAACCGCCGAATAATCTCCACCGCCTCATCCGGCCGAAAATAAGACAACGGATAGCAATTCTCTCGACTGAGCAAATCCCCCACCCGTGGCAGTTCCCGCTCCTCAAACAAAAAATGAATAAAATCCTGGCGAATCGAAATCACCACTTGCAGCCCTGGACACCGCTCCAACCCCTCCGCCAGCAACCCAAACAGCGGCCTGCGCTCCCCCCTTGTGCGAAACTCAAAGAAAAACTCCTCAAACTGATCAAAAATCAACACAATCCGCTCATAACCACCCTCAGCCGCCCGCCAAACCCGCAACAAATCCCCCTCAGTCCATGACGTGCCCTGAGCGCAGTCGAAGGGCTGTTCCCTAAGCGCAGTCTTTTCCCTGAGCCGAATCGAAGGGCTGTTCCCCATTCCCCATTCCCCATTCCCTATTCCCTCTCCCCCATTCCCCATTCCCCATTCCCTATTCCCTAACCCAAACCGCTCCAACTGCTCCCCAATCTGCCCTTGCCAATCCCCATACCGCCGCAACACAATCGGAATAATCCGGTCTCGATGTACCTTCTCTTCCAACGCCGGAACTAACCCCGCTTGAATCAACGAACTCTTCCCTACCCCCGAATACCCATAAATCGCCGTTACCGCATGATCCGTATCCAACACCCGCTCCACCAACTGCTTAACCGCCTCCTCTCTCCCCGCAGCCCGAATTTCCGTCGCCACGCCCCGTTGATGAGGTCTGCATGTCAACCGACTCGCCCCCACAAACCCGCGAAAGTTATACTCAAACTCCGCCGTCCGTAACTCCCGCTTCACCTCATAGGCTTCCAGATAATCCTGGCGCTCAAACAACAACACGCTCAACAACTCCAACGCTTCCACATGCAGCCTCGGCGCACGCTCTACCCCCGACTCCCGCACCCTCTGCAACTGCTCAATCGCCGCGTCCCTCTCTCCCCGACGGCGATAAACTTTCGCCAAAATCAACCGCGACAGCACCACATAATATTGATTCGAGTCTTCATTTGCCGCTTCCGGCAATACCTTCTCGCTCCACTGCTCTGCCTCCTCCCACTGCTCCTGCTCAAACGCCACCTCTGCTAACACCGAATAATCCCGCAACCGATAACGCTTCGGCCATTTCTCCCCATCTTCATGGAACGGAATCACCTGACGCGCCAACTGTGCGAACAAGTCCCAATGCTCCAAATACCGCAAAATTCCCAACCAGCGATGAAACGTCCTCGCCACATTCTCCAACGTTCCCGCTTCTTCCCACAGCGCCAACGTGCGCTGCACATACCCATACGCCGCCTGCCATTCTGAACCCTTGCGCCGTTGTTCCTCTCTCAGTTCCTTAAATAACTTCGGCGGCACAAACTGCACATTCTCCCTCGTCGGAAATGCTTTCCGAAAATAGGCATACGCCAACTGACTGCACACATAGCCTTGTTGCTCCAGATTTCCCTGCCCTTGCCAAATCTCCAGCGCCGCTTGATAATGCCCAATAGCTTCCTCAATCTGGCCATTATCCCCATAAGGCACAGCAGCCAACCCCAACAACATTTCCAGATGCGCTCTCCCTTCAGCGCTCAGGGTTGCTCCCTCCTCTTCAATATCCCGTTGCACCGCCTCCAGTGCCATTGCCAGTTCTTTTGCGTCTTGCGGAGAAATCACCCCATCTTGAAAACATTCCACCCGCTCCCCTAACCACCCATTCAATTCTGCTGAAGGCAGCCGAAACTGATAGTGACTTGCCCAACTGGCCAAATCAGGAGCCGATTTCAGCAACGTTTTCAAGACTCCCTGATTCACCCAAAACACCATCGGCACAGGAAACTCCCCCTTCAGAGACTCCCGCACCTGATTCACCGAAGCCAAGAGTTTCTCCAATTGCTCGACTTGCTCCCAACCCGTAAGCATTAGGGAATAGGGAATAGGATTTTCATTGCCCTCCGATGTTTCTTGATCGGATATTTCTCGGTGTAGCGCATTCAACAAAGAAATCTCCCCTTCCTGCAATTTCACCACCTTGATGTGCAAGTCAGACCTCTTCACTAACTCATCGATTAATGCCTGCTGCAAATCACCATAATTACAACAAGCAATCATCAGCGCAAACTCACCGCTAGAGGCTTCTAGCGTCCAGTTGAGGCTGTCTAGGCTATCCAGATTTTCGAGACTCAGAGCAATCATAGTTAGGGAAGGGGTTTAGGGAATAGGGAATAGGGAATAGGAGTTTTTTATGGATAGTTTGATTTGAGTTTGTTGATGATAGTGGTTAGAATCTTGATGATGGTGGTTAACTCGTCTTGCATGGCAGTAAACCTTTTTTGAGAGACCAATTGAGCGTTAATCATAATTTTAATCCAGTATTGAGTTTCTGAGGCTTCTTTAATTGCTATAGAATATTTAGAAATCAGATCATTCCGGGATTGAGCATAAGTAGCTTCGGCACAGTTGGCTCCAATCGATGTGCCGCTTCTTAAAAACTGTTTAGCTAATACTTTTCCTGCATCATCATAATTCCGTTTACTCAGTTCTACATAAGCTCTTATCACTCGTACTGCAAAATTTCCCGTTCGTTCTTGTATATCCATTTTTTCACCCATTCCCCATTCCCTATTCCCTATTCCCCATTCCCCAGTTGTTCTGCGCCTTGCAAAATGGGATTAATATCAAACCAGGATACCCCATCTTCTTGATACTCGAATACTAAACGAGAATGGATTAACTTATCGTAATTTTCATCCCCGCTCACCTGCTGAGTCTGTTGTACTTGTCGCAAGAGTTCCCATTCAGCATCATCAATCTGCAACATCATATTACTGCGTCGCTGACGAATAACTAAATCTAAGCTTTTACGGGTAAGTTTTCCCTTTTTCCGGTCTTTAGAAATCCACTCGGTTAACAGTTGCAGTAAATCCCGGACATGACCGCCACTGGTACGACAGAGAAGATCTAAAGTAGAGCTATCCTCAAAGAGTTCTGTAACTTTGTTCAGCCGTTCGTCTTCACTCAAATCCGGAAAAGCTCTGGCTAAAACCATTTGCCTCATTTTATCCATCCCTGCGCGGAAATCTTGGCGATTTTTATCCTTAATCCGTACCATGGGCAAGAGTTTCGGCGAATCTGGATAGCGGGTCATTAAACGGCCATATTCATCACAAAACCGCAAGGCTAAGGGCATGGTATAGACCAGATGGCATTGGAATTTTTGCAGAAATTCGGCTTGATCAATAAACAAGTATTCTTGTTGGGGACGATCCCAAGATTTCCGGGTGGCATCAATCCGGTCTAAGTTATCGACTATAATGACTAAACCTTGCTTATTTTGTTGTTTTAAGAGTTCAATGGCAGGCTGAATGAGTTCTTTGTTAATCGCTTGGATTAATTCATTTTTTTGCGGCCCTAAAAATTGATTCAGCTTCTGTCTGAGTTGAGTATCTCCTTTAGCTTTAGCAGTAATTTTAGCAATTCCCACGCCTAACGAGAAGCCTTCTGAATTCGCTTTAACGCCGACTTGAGGCAGGGTTTCACTTTTGGGAATACCAACTTCTACTTCTGTGAGATTAAATTCAGTTTGCAATAGGTCTGTGGTTCGGGTTAACAACCCCCGTAGTCCTTGCGCTGGGGGAAGTTGTAGTTCTTCGAGTCCCTGGGAAATTCGACGGGCGATCGCCAATAATACATCGCCAATATCCACATCCGCTAATTCTAAGTCTTCACTAGAGGCAAAATAAATGGTATAAAATCCAATCTCTTCCAGTTGCGCTTTGAGCTTCAGCAGTTCCGTGGATTTACCACATCCAATGTGTCCGGTAAACAGATTACAGGTCGGTTCATCGGGATAAACCTCCGTGATATGCTCGAATAGCTCGGTGATCACCGTATCACCCCTGACCTCAGTAAAATCAATGTATAGCTTTTTCTGTTCCGGTTTGCTCACATCAATGGTATCGCTAGGGCGAGATGCTTTGAGAAACCGAATAAAATCAAAAGGCACGGATGGACGGGTCATGGTCTAATAGAGTGAGTGGTATCGATCGGAACAAGTGTTTTACAAGTATTTTAATGGCTACGGTATCCGAAATGGGCGATCGCCATCCCCCAATCCCTCGATCTCCCGATCTCTTCCATCAGAAAATCAGATTAAATTTCTTATGCTAATTTGTTAAGAAAACCTTAAAATAAAATTAGGTATCCAAATGTAGGCTATTCAAGGAAAGGGTCAAACCCAGTCGATTCTCTTGTCTCTTGTCTCTTGCCTATTCCCCATTCCCTATTCCTTTTTTTAATCTGAGCTACCCTAAATTCAGACAAACCAAACTAACAACGTGATACCGCATACTACCCCCATCGAACCTATGGAGCTTGATGTTTTGAATCCCAATCATGCTGATAAACCCCAGGAAGCTTGTGGTGTGTTTGGCGTATATGCCCCCTCAGAAGAGGTGTCCAAACTCACCTATTTTGGTCTTTATGCCCTCCAACATCGGGGACAAGAATCCGCAGGCATTGCTACCTTTAGCAATAGACAAGTGAATCACCATAAAGATATGGGCTTAGTCTCCCAAGTCTTTAATGAATCAATCCTCAATCGTTTAGTGGGGGAAAGTGCGGTAGGTCATGTCCGCTATTCCACAACTGGCTCCTCACGGGCGGCTAATGCCCAACCAGCGATCGTAGAGACCCGACTAGGGTCTCTCGCTCTAGCACATAATGGCAACATTGTCAATGTTGTGGAACTGCGGGAAAAACTTACCCAAAACGATCATACGTTTGTGACCACAACAGACTCAGAAATGATTGCCTTGGCCATGGCCACAGAAGTAGATCGAGGTAAAGATTGGTTAGATGGGGCAATCTCGGCGTTTAACTATTGCCAAGGAGCCTATAGTTTAGTCATTGGCACACCGGACGGTATTATGGGAGTTCGCGACCCCCATGGCATCCGGCCCCTAGTGATTGGTACATTGGGACAAAATCCCTGTCAGTATGTGTTGGCTTCAGAAACTTGTGCCCTAGATATTATTGGTGCGGAATATTTGCGGGATGTCGAACCCGGTGAACTGGTTTGGATCACCGAAGAAGGGTTAGCCTCCTTCCATTGGACTCAAAAACCCCAACCCAAACTCTGTATTTTTGAGATGATTTACTTCTCTCGTCCCGATAGTGTAGTCGAGGAAGAGACCATCTATACCTATCGCAAACGGTTGGGTCATTATTTAGCCAAAGAGTCCTTTACGGATGCCGATTTAGTGATTGGTGTACCCGATTCAGGAATTCCAGCGGCGATCGGATTTTCGGAAGTGTCCGGTATTCCCTTTGCCGAAGGGTTAATTAAAAACCGATATGTGGGTCGCACATTTATTCAACCCACCCAAGCGATGCGCGAATCTGGGATTCGCATGAAACTTAACCCCCTCAAAGATGTCCTCTCTGGAAAACGGATTATTTTAGTCGATGACTCTATTGTGCGGGGAACCACCAGTAAGAAACTCGTCAAAGCTATCCGCGATGCAGGAGCAACAGAAGTTCATATGCGAATTTCCTCCCCTCCCGTCACTCATCCCTGTTTCTACGGCATTGACACCGACAATCAAGATCAACTCATTGCCGCAACTAAATCTGTAGATGACATTTGCCAACAAATTGGTGTAGATTCTTTAGCTTACCTGAGTTGGGAAGCTATGCATCACGCCACAGGAGATCATCAAAGTAACTTCTGTTCTGCTTGCTTCACTGGCAATTATCCCATCGCCATCCCTGAACCCCTGAAACGCTCCAAACTCATGCTCGAAACCAGTCCTTCCTAATGGCCTAGGGTGCGTTATTTGTGAAAATAACGCACTCTAATCTTACTGGGAAATTCACGGATATAGCGCTTTGCGCTAGGGAATAGGGAATAGGGAATAGGGAATAGGCTTTTGGTACATAGCTTTGAGGATTCAACGCTGTCCCTCATAACAGCGCAAAGCGCTGTATCATTCCCCAGAATTCATGATAGTGATTTCATAAAGTTTTACACTGTAACTCTTGCTAAACCTAAAAAATTGAATAAGATAGAAGGCACATCAAAGCGTTAATCGATTCATTAATCACCATGAAGACTTTACCGAAATTCGTGAGTAAAAACCTAGCCAAAATTCCACTACGGACGGTTTTAGTGCTTCCCTTTGTGATTCAACTTTGTACCACTGTTGGGCTAGTAGGTTATCTTTCCTATCGCAATGGTCAGAAAGCCGTCAACAATCTTGCTACACAATTGCAAGGTGAAATTACGAATCGAATTGAACAGCATTTAGAACATTACCGAGAAACTCCAATTCTAATCAATAAAATTAATGAAGATGCAATAAAACTGGGGAAATTGAGCTTAGATGATGTCGAATCCATGGCTCGTTTTTTTTGGCAAGAACATCAATGGGTAAGCACAGCCAGTAATATTTGCATGGGAATAGACTTGGGAGGACGGTATGCTGGAGCCATTTTAGATAAAGATGGTTTAGTTAAAATAGATATCTTAGATCCAGCGATCGATCCTCATGTTAAACGCTATATTCTCAATCCCGATACTAATCAACTTGAACTAGAAGGTCTCAACAACCTAGGTTACGACCCTCGAGCTAGACCTTGGTACCAAGATGCCGTAGCCGCCGGACAATCAATTTGGAGTCAAATTTATATTACCAAACATGATGCAGAGTTGGTCATTGCCAATAGTGTTCCCATCTACGATCGGCAGAACCAATTGTTAGGAGTTTTATCGGTTAACACGGTCCTCAGACAAGTCAACGATTTCCTCCAGGAATTAGAAGTGGGTAAAACGGGAGAAACATTCATCATAGAAGCTGATGGTATGTTAGTGTCCAGCTCTACAACCGAAAAACCCTTTAAATTAGTTGATGGAGAGCAAACTAGAATTTCGGGAACTGAAAGTCAGAATGCATTGGTTAAAGGAACTGCTGCATACTTGAAAGAATATCTGACAACAAATACCATTAATATGGCCCAACAACTGGAATTTCAGTTTGAGAATGAACGGCACTTTGTGAAGGTTAGTCGTCTTCAGGATGAGCAAGGTTTAGATTGGCTGATTGTAGTTACCATTCCAGAAGCAGATTTTATAGAACAAATCAAGAAAAATAACCTCTATACATTGGGATTGAGTATTGCAGCTCTATTGGGTAGTATACTGACGGGTTTAATTACGGCTCGTTGGGTAACGGAACCCATTTTATCCCTCAAAGAGGCAGCCCAAGCTTTGTCCGAAGGGAAATTTAATGAACCCGTTAATATTGACCGGAAAGATGAATTGGGAGTTTTGGGACGAGCGTTCAATAATATGGCAGCTCAATTGAAAGAATCTTATGCCAATTTAGAAGCTTCTGAAAAGCGAGTGAAACAAATTTTAGAAGCGGTTCCAGTCGGTATTGCACTGTATGAAGTGAGCGGTCAGCCCTCTTATTTTAATCGCAGAGGAAAACAAATTCTGAATCAAGATCAGCGATTGAGTGCAGAGACGATAGAACTTTCTCGAGAATATAACGTTTATCTGGCAGGAACGGATCGTTCTTGTCCACAGGAGCAATTACCATCCATGTTAGCTCTGCAAGGAGAAACTGTTTATATCGAAGATCTAGAACTACATGAGAGAGGGCTAGTGATTCCCATGGAGGTTTGGGCTACCCCAATTTTTGATGAAGAAGGACAGATAATTTATGCAATTACAGCATTCCAGGATATTAGAGATCGAAAACAAGCAGAATTAGAAAGAAAGCGTTTTATTCAAGAGTTAGAGATTAAAAATCAAGAATTACATCGACTTGACGAAATTAAAAATGATTTCTTGGCTAATACGTCTCATGAGTTGCGAACTCCTCTCAATGGAATTATTGGAATTGCGGAATCCTTGATGGGGAATCCCAATAATGCTCTGTCTGAAATAACCCATAAAAATTTGTCCTTAATTGTCGCTAGCGGACGACGATTGGCGAACTTGATTAATGATATTTTGGATTTCTCGAAACTTAGGTACAAAGAGATACAACTGCAAATCAATCCAGTGAGCTTGAGTGTGATTGTTGAGGTCATACTGGCCATTAGTCAAACGTTAATTGTTAACAAAGATCTAAAGTTAATTAATGAAATTGCTTGGGATCTCCCTCAGGTGGATGCGGATGAAAATCGATTGCAACAAATTATGCATAATTTGATTGGTAATGCGATCAAATTTACAGATACAGGTGAAATTAAAGTCTCAGCAGAAATCGATCAAAATTCTATCGATCGCGCTCAGATCGTGGTAACGGTTAGTGATACGGGTATCGGTATTCCAGCCGATAAATTAGACCGAATTTTTGAATCTTTTGAACAAGCAGATAGCTCGACCGATAGACAATATAGTGGTACAGGCTTAGGACTAGCGATTACTAAGAAATTAGTAGAGTTACATGGAGGTGAGATTAGGGTTGAATCAGAAGTGGGGGTAGGCTCTCAATTTAAGTTTACTTTGCCGGTTTCTGCACAGCAAGAGAGTTCCGAGCGATCTCAGATGCAAGAAGTCAGCTCTTTAGCTGTAGTCAATCCAAAGATATCCTTAGTAACCGATCGAGATCAACCCGACTTAGAACTTTCAGATCGGGGAAATAACTGGACGATTTTAGTGGTGGATGATGAACCTGTAAATTTGCAGGTTCTGGTGAATTATCTTAGCCCTTATAGTTATCGCGTGATTCAAGCAAATAATGGACAACAAGCTCTCGATCTGATCGACTCAGAGAATAAACCTGATTTGATGTTACTGGATGTGATGATGCCTCGGATGACCGGATATGAAGTTTGTGAAAAACTGAGGGAAACCTATGGTTTGGATGAGTTGCCTATTTTGCTGCTAACAGCTAAAAATCAAATCACGGATGTTGTTACTGGTTTGGAAGCCGGGGCAAATGATTATTTAACTAAGCCCATACATCAAAAAGAACTTTTGGCTAGGATTAGAACTCAAATTCAGTTATGCCAACTCCAAACCCTGCGCGTCTTGTCTGATGAATATAGGAAAAAAGCAGAAGAATTAGAGGATGCGTTGAAAGAATTGAGACAAACACAGGCTCAACTTATTCAAACTGAAAAGATGTCGAGTTTAGGAAAGTTGGTTGCTGGGATTGCTCATGAAATTAATAATCCAGCTAATTTTATTATGGGGAATCTCAATTGTACTCAAGAATATGTGGATGACTTGATGGATTTGATTGGTTTATATCAGGATAACTGTCGGAATTCTACTCCAGAAATATTACAGCGATCGGAGGAAATCGATCTGGATTTCATGAAAAAAGACTTCCCAGATGTGATTAAGTCCATGAAATATGGGATCGATCGAATTGGTAATATTGTCAAGTCTTTGAAGAATTTTTCTCACTTGGATCAGTCAAACCAAAAACAGGTTGATATCCATGAAGGGCTGGATAGCACGTTGGTTATGGTTGAAAATAGATTGAATGGAATTCAGGTGATTAAAAAATACGCTAAATTGCCTTTTGTTGAGTGTTATCCCGGTTTGTTAAACCAAGTATTCCTGAATTTACTCAATAATGCTATTGATGCGTTAGAAGGTTATGGTGAAGCTCCCCGAATTACTATTGAAACTCAAGGTTTAACTAATGGTAAAATCCAAATTCGGATTGCTGATAATGGGCTGGGGATTGCTCCGGAGAACATGAAGCGAATATTCGATCCATTTTTTACAACTAAAGAGGTCGGATCGGGGACGGGTTTGGGTTTATCCACCAGTTATTCCATTATTGTCGATCAGCATGGCGGTCAATTGTCTTGTGAATCAGAATTGGGGAAAGGAACTGAGTTTATGATTGAGATTCCGGAAAAATTGAGTGAATAAAGATGCTTGGGGGGAGTTGTATAATGTCAGATCGCATAACTTACGGACTTTGGAGCAGCCGTTATGGGTGAGTCGTTACCCACGAAGAAAGCAAAACCCCCTCAACTGGCGATCGCCTCAACGATCTGCTTAGTTTGGCTAATGACTATGGGCATCATTGCCACGATCTGGAACTTGGGCGAGATCGGTTTGGTGGATGAAACTGAACCCCTGTTTGCTGAAGCAGCCCGGCAAATGACGGTGACGGGGGATTGGATCACGCCCTATTTTAATGGCGAAACTCGGTTTGATAAGCCGCCTCTGATCTATTGGGCGATCGCCCTCTGTTATCAGGCGATTGGCGTGAACCCTTGGGCAGTGCGCCTACCTTCGGCTCTAGCGGCAATATTCCTGGGCTGGTTTGGATTTTACACCCTGCGGCGCTTTGGAGGCTCCCCAGGACAAACCCAACCCTTTGCGATCGCCGGTTGCATTGGTGGAACGGCGATCGTGATGAATGTGCAAACCATTGCCTGGGCAAGGATGGGAGTCTCGGACATGCTCCTGAGTGCCGGCATTGGTTCTGCCCTCTTGGCCTTCTTCTTTGCCTACGCAACTCCAGAACGGCAAGCTAAACAACGCTGGTATCAAGCCTTTTATGCCTTCTGTGCCCTCGCTGTCCTCACGAAAGGCCCCGTGGGTATAGTCCTGCCCGGCTTAATCATTGTCTGCTTTTTAGCCTACATGGGCAACCTGAAGCTGGTCTTAGGGGAAATGAACTTGAAAGGGGGCGTTCTTCTGTTTTTTGCCCTCACCCTCCCCTGGTATATCCTCGTCACTTGGGCGAATGGTTGGGACTACATCAACTCCTTTTTTGGCTATCACAACATCGAGCGCTTTACCAGCGTCGTTAATAACCACTCCGCGCCCTGGTATTTCTACATTCCCACTATTTTCGTCGGCTTTTTCCCCTGGTCGGTTTATCTTCCCATCGCCCTCTTCAAAACCCGATTTTGGCAGCGTCGCGCCTGGTTGCGGCAACCCCGCAGCCAGCATTTACGAATCTTTGCCTTTTTCTGGTTTATCTGCATTTTTGGCTTCTTCACCATTGCCGTCACCAAACTTCCCAGCTACGTCCTCCCCCTGATGCCAGCTTGCGGTATTCTCGTTGCTCTGGTTTGGAGCGAACCGGAAACTGGCAACTCGAAACGCTTCAACCCTGGACTTTTCTGGAGCGGTGTTGCCAATATCATTCTCTGTTTAGCCCTAGCAACCCTTGCCCCTTTCGCTACTCCTGCCCTAGGCAACGACCCCGCCATGCCTAACTTGGGGACAACCTTACAGGAATTGGGTTTTCTCCTGCAATTTACAGGGCATTATACGATTCTGGCGATCGTCTTATTTATTGCTCTACTGGGCAAATGGTGGCGCGGATTATGGACGGTTAATGCGATCGCTTTTGCCGCCTTTATGATCTTTATCGTTACCCCCATGACCGAGATCATGGATCAACAGCGACAACTCCCCCTGCGCGAACTCGCCCAAACTGTCACCCAAACCCAACAACCCAGCGAACCCCTAGTGATGATCGGTTTTTGGAAACCCAGCCTTACCTTCTATACCGAAAACGCAGTCATCTACGGGCATCATTCTCAACAATCCCTCGTTACCCTCGGCAACCTGATCCAAGACCCAGAAACTCCTGAAACTTTGCTCATTTTAGGAGAACTAAAAAACTTCACTAGCATGGAATTTGAACCCCAACAGTATGAAGTTTTAGATCAACAAGGGGTCTATCAACTGGTGCGAATCAGTAAAGGGGAAGTGATTAATACACTCAACAAGAATATCCAAAAAGCCAGCATCTTCATGCATAATTGAGGTAAATTGGAATTGAGTCCCCTTGAACCTGGAGAAACCTTATGCAACCGATTACTTTGAAATGAGTTGTATTGAGCAAGACATTGGGCGGGACAGTCGAACCAGTCTCATTGATAAACATCTTCCCGGTACAGAAAAATCACAAAGAGAGCTACAAAAAGAAGGAATAGTTTATCTTTTTAATGACCGTCAGAAATACAGAAGCTTCCCAATTGGAGCCAACGTCAGAATTGAAATGGTAATTTGTAGAACTATGGGTCGATCCTTGGCTTTCACCCCCCTATATCTTGATGTTGGTGAAGGAAGAATCAGGTCAATTTTCTATTCAAAATCCGGCACAAAACTATAAATCGATCTTTACTAATGACATATTGTAACTAACTGGAATTATTTAAATTATTTAATTATTCATTATTAATTATTCATTAGATTTCTTCCTTTTGTGCTTCATTACACCGCTCTGCTAACAACTCATCAACTAAGCTACGATTTTGGGGAACGTTGGCAAATCGAGCTTTCAAGCGTTGCTTGATCGCTTCTGGTTTTTCTTCCAATGTTCCTGTTTCCGTTGCTGATGCTTCAGTCATAGATCCTCTGGTCTTAGAACTCCAATATTGCCTATGATAAGGGACAACGATGTGGAAAGGTAGGTGATCGCCAATGGGTCAGCGCAAAACAACACACATAAGACGATGGATGGGTCGGGCACTTTTGAGTATAATCACAGTGACTCTAGTTGCTCTTACTGCATCTTCTCAAACGACGCAACGCTCCAGTTATTACCTCAGTCTTGAAGCACCATTTAATCAGGTTGGGTTCTATCCTACGGTGCAACCCATTGCTGCTCCCTACTATCGCAGCACAGGAGAATGGTTAGGACGGTTGATTTTACCCTCTACTGAAGAGTTGAACACCGTTATTCCCAATTCGTCTATTGCGGATTGGGCTTGGATAGAGCTGTATCATACACCACTAGAGGCGAAAGCTTGGGAAGGGAAAACCGTGCGCTTAGAATGGCAGGATACTCCCCGGATTGTCGAGTATGTCAACATCGTGACTACAGATGTCAACCTGAGCGATCGCGCCCTAGAAAACTATAATCAAGGCAATGTCATCCCCACCCGTCTCCAGGGTCGCACCCAAGTTGGGCCCCTCCAGTCCCTCGCTGGAGCGCGCCCCCAAGACGATCTAATTGTCCGTTTAAATGAAGTTAAGTTCATTCCCAACAGTCCCAACTCGGCAATTTTACAAACAGCCCTAGAACCGATTCAAGTCACGGGACGCTTTTACGGGTTAGTGAAAATTCTAGAACCTCTTCCCTCAACTTGTGCAGATGATGAACCTTGTCGGACACAGTGGTATAAAGTTCAACACTATAATTCAGAAACTGGAGAATTTAACGGCCCAGAAGGAACAGTCCGCATTCCCCAACAGCCTCTAGATAATAATGGCCGCTGGTTATCCACTCCTGAAGGCATCGAAAAGTCCCCTGCGGGCGATCGAGGATGGTATATTTACGGAGCTAGAGACGAACAGGGACAATTGATCGTACAAGGGATTAGGCCGCGATCGCTCTTTGAACTCTACCCCGATCGTATCTTGTTGGGCAGCCAAAACGGTCTCGACTATATTCAGCACTACAATTGGAAAGACACTCAAGAACGCAAAGGAACAACCCAAAGTCTCCTCATCTCTCCGACAGCTACCCGTCCAGAACAAGCCGTGCAATACTGGAACGAAGGAGAGTCTGCGATCGTTATGCATCTCTTTGGCGGAATTGGAGGCGAAAACGGAGAACCCATTAGTGCCGGAACCGTAACCGGTCATTTTGCCTACGGAATTGCCCAAGTTGTCCGTGACCCCTTCACCCAAGAACTACAATTTGACATTCTCTATCAGCAAGTTTACGCCCATAATCCAAACGGCATTATTTCCGGAACCCATACTTGGACAAACTACATGGGAAATCTGCAACGCGGATGGTTAGGAACTCGCCCCGTTTCCGATGTAGTCATTAAACTTGATGCCTTAACCCAGGACTATAATTTTGACGGTGAAATCATCTCACCCATCCGCGAATTTTGGATACAACTCCAAGTCATGATGGCCCGGTATCGCACAGGGGATGGAACCGGAGTAGCAGAAGTCACTCCAGCCACCTCCTGCGTTCAAGATTCCAGTCAAGCCCTCTACATTACCATCGAACAAATTAAACAACAAATCCTCAACAATCCCAAAATTGTCACTTGGTTACGCGCTCATCCCAATGACCCCCAAACCCAACGTTTATCTCAATTAGTTGAATTAGGAGAAAATATAGCCAAAACCCTTGCTCCTCAAGGGGTTGTTCGGGAAGATTGGAAACAAAATGCCCAGTTTTTATCTGGTGTAAACGCTCGTAATGGATTTGTGACGGATCAAGATTTATTAAATGCTCTGTTAAGTTGGCAAACCTTACTTCCACGCTCTGCTTATGACCAAATGGCCAAAGTTTTTCTCGACGAAGGAGGGCAACTTTGGTTTTTGCGCACCAATCAAGTGGGGGGATGGGATAGCAGCATAGAACCCATTGCTCCTACCGGAATTTTAGGTCAATTTCCCATTATTTCCACCCTTGCGGGTCGGATTTTGCTCTCGTTAGGACGGCCAGAATGGCGAGATTGGAGCATCCTAATTTTAATGTTAGCTTTATATGCATTGATCGCCCTAGTTGTAGCCTGGAGTTATAGTTTTTGGCAATGGGTCAATGGAGAGTCTTTTCAGCAATCCTGGCATCAGGTTTGGTCATCTTTCCTCGCTCAGGGCAATTCTGTACCAAGCTTCTGGAAAGGATTGACCCTTTTAATCATTCCAGTAGCCCTAGAAGAATTCATTTTCCGTGTTTTATTAGTTCCCCATCCCACCGACTGGATTTCAAAACAAGAATGGTGGTTATTCGCCTTAGTCAGTTTAATTATTTATCTGTTCTATAAGGTGATTAGGGTTTGTTTAGGCTCTAAAGTCCCGTTAAAACTTGTGCCGGTTGTCTTACTCTTGAGTGGCACATTGGGATCAATTTGTATTCTCACCTATGGTCTGACGGGTTCATTTTGGGTGATTTGGGTGTTGCATGGATTGATTGAATTGAATCCTTTAGAGCCTATTTATAAAGTATAGTTGATTCGATATTCGCAATAACTGATAGCGCTTTCTTTAAAAAACTGTAGGGGCGAAATTTCTTTCGCCCCTACTTCAGGAATTTATGGGTCGCCCGGGATTCGAACCCGGAACTAATCGGTTAAAAGCCGAGTACTCTACCGTTGAGTTAGCGACCCATGGTAAGACAACCAAACCTTAACTAACCTAGCACAAGATTTTGGTAAAAGTCAATCCCTAGAGCAAATTTTTTCGCGCCTAGGCTCAAGGACGGTAGACCGGTAGGGTAAAGTGGAAGCAACTGCCCTGATTGTCCAGAGATTCGACCCAAATTTGCCCGTAATGAGCGAGAATAATGCGCTGACAGAGGGACAGACCGATACCATAGCCTTCTTTAGTGCGATCGCGCTCTAAGCGAAACCGATCTTCAAAAATCTTTTCCTGTTTTTCTGGCGGAATCCCCGGTCCCGTATCACAAAGACTCACCTGAATCTTTTGAGTCGTGCGGTGCAGAATAGAGAGTTTGATTGAACCTTTGGGAGGTGTATATTTAATTGCATTATCCAATAAATTAGTCATCACTTGGTGAATCCGCTCCGAATCCGCATAGACCAGAGGTAAATCTTGAGGCACATCCGTTTCCAGATTCAGGGACTTGTACTGCAATCGCTCATCAAAATTCTTTAAAACTCTCATAAACAAAGGTTTCAGATCTATTTTCTCTGGGTGAACCTGGATTTGCGTATTACTTCCCTTGGCCACTTGCAGAATATCCGTAATCATCCGGTCAATCGCTTTAATTTGCGTACGAGCATGTTTAAGCAATTGAGTCGTTAACGTGGCGGTAAACCGGGAAGCGCGCCCATCGTCTGCACTATAGCCAATTTCCAAGGTTTCAACAGCTAAAGCCGCCGCCGTTAAAGGATTGCGCAGATCGTGGGCTAACATAGCGATAATCCGGTCTTTAAACTGTAATTGCTCCTTTAGCTCCACCGTCTCTTGACGCAGACGAAAAATTTCATCCGATAAGCGGATCAGTTCAGCAGAATGGGCGATCGAGGAACTCAGCTTGCAAGAATCTGAATCGAGCAATTCTTCCTGCTCTAAATATTCTTCAACCGACTGCACCCAGCGCGGCCACCAATTATCAATCAGATTAATCAAATTGCCCCCAGCTAAGGTTTGCTTCGGTTGGGGATGAATTTTAATTAAGGCCGGAGTAGCCACCACCTTAAAGTTTTCCGCCAGTTGGGGTTGCTCGCTCACATCCACCACCATTAGCTCAAAATCTAGATCTTCAGCAAGATTGCGAATATGACAACGAATTTGTCGAATTTGCTCTCCTGCATAGGGACGCTTATCAACAAATAAGAGCAGTTGAAGAGGGGGATTGGGTTTGAGGGGCTGTTCGGGAGCGGCCTGCATAGTGAGGGACAAAAATGACCAACCTTTAGATTTACTTAAGAGTCTAATCGATATATCTACTAAATGCGGTAAATTGGCTTGATTTTAGAGCATGGAGGCGAGATAACCCAACTTAACAACACGCAATATCATAAGAGACAGCGGTTCGGTATGATGGGTTTCTTAGGCTCAATCAACGTATAGTTAGTACACACAAGTTCCATGACCGCTGTCCTCGCAATTAATAATTCCCATAAACTCTCTTCGCCTCGTTTAGAGATGCCTCCCCGTCTGCTATTGGGTGCGGGGCCATCCAATGCTGACCCAAGGGTGATTGAGGCCATGAGTCGTCCCCAAGTCGGTCACTTAGATCCTTCTTTCCTCAAGTTGATGGGGGAGATCCAAGAGTTATTGCGCTATACCTTTCAGACGGATAATAGCTTAACAATTCCTGTCAGTGGAACCGGTAGCGCAGCCATGGAAACCACGTTTGCGAATACGATAGAACCCAATGACGTGGTTTTGGTGGCTGTTAAGGGCTATTTTGGTCGCCGTATGGTGGATATGGCTGGCCGGTATGGAGCGGATGTACGGCAAATTAACAAGCCTTGGGGAGAAGCATTTTCCCTCGAAGAATTGCGGTCTGCTCTTGCTACCCACCGTCCTGCAATTTTGGGTATCGTCCATGCAGAAACTTCAACAGGTGTTCGTCAACCGTTGGAAGGGGTTGGAGACTTGTGTCGTGAGTTTGGTTGTTTGCTGGTTGTAGATACAGTGACTAGCTTGGGTTGTTTTCCCTTGTTTATTGATGATTGGAAAATTGATTTAGCCTATAGCTGTAGCCAAAAAGGTTTAAGTTGCCCTCCTGGAGCATCTCCTCTCACCATGAATCAACGGGCTTTGGATAAGATTCATCGTCGGCAAACCAAAGTGGCCAATTGGTATTTGGATGTTTCCTTGGTGAGCAAGTATTGGGGTAAGGAACGCACCTATCACCATACGGCTCCGATTAATATGAATTATGCTCTCTATGAGGCTCTGTGTTTGGTGGCTGAAGAAGGGTTAGAGTCCCGATGGGAACGCCATCAGAAGAATGCACAAATGCTCTGGGATGGGTTGGCTGATTTGGGATTGGCTTGTCATGTACCCAAGGAGTTGCGGTTACCGACGCTGACGACGGTTCGGGTTCCGGATGGAGTGCAAGAAGCTGAAATTCGTCAGCAATTACTGAATAACTATAATATTGAGATTAGTGGCGGTTTGGGTGATTTGGCGGGCAAGGTTTGGCGTATTGGTTTAATGGGCCATAATAGTCGTCCGGAGAGTATTGAACGGTTGTTCAGTGCTTTGGGTGAGTTGTTGCCGAAGAATTAATCAGGGTTAATTGCTGAAAGCTTTTTCTAGGGGCGAAGGGTATTTCGCCCCTAACCACACATTGCGTTTGTCGTTTTTGCGATCGATGGCTGATTTAAAAGAGTATTTAGAGTGGGTTTCATCCCAAAGTTTAGAAGTAAGAAAGGATTGGTATTCATCAGTTGCTGAAGTTTACGATCGCACTCGACCTCGGTATCCGAAAAGTTTACTCGATCGCGCCCTAGACTGGGGTGTTTTATCTGCTCAGTCACGGGTGTTGGAAATTGGATGCGGGCCCGGAACCCTGACGTTTGATTTGGCAGAAATCACGGATTTAATTGTAGCACTCGAGCCTAGCTTTGCTGCGTATGAATTAGCGCGGAAAAAAAGTGAGGCGTTTGCTCATGTGCGGTTAGTGAATTCCTCGTTTGAAGAGTGGGATCGCCAGGGAGCAACCTTTGATGCAGTGGTTGCCGCCTGCTCTTTTCATTGGATTTCCCCAGAAGAGCGCGATCGCCAGATCGTCGAATGTTTGCAACCCAATGGGTCACTGATTTTACTCTGGAATACGCCACCTAGACCCGAACCGAAAGTGTGCGCTATTCTAGATCGGGTCTATGAGCATTACGATCCCTCCCTCGGTCATTTCGATCGCTTAGACGATCATAAGCAGCGTTTAGCTCAGTTAGAAGAAACATTAAGTCGTTCTCAGGTGTTCGATCATCTCCGCTGCGATCGCGTGATGTGCGATCGCCAATATACCATTGACAGCTATCTGGGTTTGTTAAGCACTTTATCGCCCTATCTCATGTTAGAGGGTCAAGAGCGCGATCGGCTCTTCCAAGACATACAAAAGGCTTTACACGATCGAGGAATACAAGAGTTTCTAACCTCCTACCTCTCGGTCATTCAAACTGTAACAATTAGAAATTAAGGGCACTTCTATTGATCCCTTTTCTTTCTCTTGCGGTCGCGATCGCTATATCCCCTATAGACGGAGACATTTGCCAAGGCGAAAAAAATCGTTTTCCAAGAGGTTACTCAACCCTAGATTGGCTATAGGGAAAATGGAAAAGTTACGGTCTCATCTTCCATATTTACCTTACCAGTATTCTCTGTTCTGTTTCCTTTGACTAGCAAACTAACGTTAAATGGAACCTCTTGGACAGATTGTTGACAGCGAGAAAAAAACGTAACTTTAGCGACATAATCTCCCGCAGGTGCTCCCCCTGTGGGCCAAAACACATTTTCCACAGGATTTACAGTTGTTTCCTCACAGTTTGCATTAGAGTCAACATCTAATTCGCCTCCGGATGCTACGCGGGTATTGCTATATAATACTTCGTCGCCACTAGGGTCGATAACTGATAAATCCAAATCGTCAGTTGTGGCCCATTTTAAAGTTACTTGTACATCTCCCGTACCTAAAATTTGCTCGCTTCCTGAGCACATCGTCGATAAATTGGTAACCTCTCCTTGGTTATTGACCATAAAACAGCCGGTGTGTTCTTGGGACAATACACGATTGTGGCCGCTCAACAATAATACCAGGAAAACAGCAGCGATCGCCAAAGTTAAACTTTTAGTGAGTTTCATTTTCATTGCTGATATTAAGATTAGGATGCCAAATTCTGCCACAGCATTAAGGAGATGCTATGGAAGGATTGCAGTAAGTAATTGTATTGATTGTAATGGATTATTCGGATTTGATATACTATTAAATCTTTTTTTTAAGTTTGAGTTTCTAGTTGATATAACTCCTGGGGAGCAACCGCACCTTTTTCCGTAATAATAGCCGCGATCAACTCCGCCGGGGTGACATCAAAAGCCGGGTTATAATACTCTACCCCTTTCGGAGTAATCCGTGTTGCGCCCACTTGAGCCACTTCTTGACTATCGCGCTCCTCAATCGGAATTTCTCCCCCATCGGCTAACTTAAAATCTACCGTAGACAGGGGAGCCGCCACATAAAAGGGGATATTATGGGCTTTAGCTGCTAAGGCAACACTATAGGTTCCAATTTTATTCGCGGTATCGCCATTGGCGCTAATGCGATCTGCCCCCACGACTACCGCATGAATCATTCCTTGTTGCATACAATGGGCTGCCATATTATCCGTAATTACCGTAACCGGGATGCCTTCTTGTACGCATTCCCAAGCAGTCAGTTTTGCCCCTTGTAACCGAGGACGGGTTTCATCGGCATACACCCGATTTAAACGCCCATTTTCCCAGGCACTCCTGACGACACCCAATGCTGTTCCATATCCGGCTGTCGCCAAAGCGCCCGCGTTGCAGTGAGTGAGTAGATTTAACCGCTCTGGAGTTTCTGGTAATACGCTAACCCCATGTTTGCCTATTTCCTGACAAGTCTGTAGATCGTCGGATTGAATCTCTTGAGCCGTTTCTAATAATTTAGCCTGAATCTCTCCCACAGAACTGGATATACTTCTTGCTGTCTCTAACATCCGTTCAATTGCCCAAAACAAATTGACTGCCGTAGGGCGAGTTTGTCGTAGCATTTCGGCGATCGCTTCAAGTTGCTTCAGAAACTCCGTAGAATCTCCAGTTGCAATTTCTCTGGCTCCCAATGCCATGCCATAAGCCGCCGAAACGCCTATAGCAGGCGCTCCCCGAACAATCATCGTTTTAATCGCCCGCGCCATCTGGGTAGAATTATCAATCGAGACTGTCGTATATTCTCCAGGTAAACGAGTTTGATCGATTAGAATCACACATTGATTTTCCCGATCCCAACAGACAGGATAGACGGCAGTATTGGAGAGCATGACAATATTATTCACAATCCATTCACCCCTCTATCATACTGGTGAATCGGCAAAAGTTCGCCTTGGTTTACGGCCTACTCCCTATTGCCTAGTCTGATGGTGTATTGAGTTACAATCTGGGTCACCCTACTCATCAACAATGGAAAATTAGACTGATCTCAACCCGACTCATTCAGCTCAAGACGGTGATACCTTTCCTTTCTATGAAACCTCGAATTATCGTTTGTGGTCTTGGACGCACTGGATACACTATCTATTCCCTTCTCAGACAACAGGGAGCTACGGTGATTGGCATCTCTACTGAACCGCTTGCTGGCGAACATACCAATATCGTGGTAGGGGACTTGCGTTCAGCCTCTTCTCTGATGAAAGCTGGAATAGTCGAAGCCCATACCTTGGTGATTGCCAGTAATGATGATGCTGAGAATTTAGCAATTTTAGTGCAAGCGCGGATCTTAAATCCCCAGATTCAAGTGATTAATCGCTTGTTTAATATTAACTTAGGCGATCGCTTAGACCGAACGCTACCCCAGCACACCACCATGAGCGTCTCTTCCCTCGCTGCACCGGTATTCATGTTTGCTGCATTTGGCAATCATGCCATTGGCCAACTGAAACTCTACAATCAAACTTGGCCAATTTATGAGGAATATATTGATACTAATCATCCTTGGCTAGGCATGAGCCTGACTGCTTTATGGGAAAATCCCCATCGAATGCTGATTTACTATCTGCCTCACCATGGCAAAACCGATTTAGTTTCTGGGGTATTGCAAGAGCGAGAGTTACAAATTGGCGATCGCCTCATTCTAGCCACAGAACCGAGTCCTAAAAAATTCCAAACCTCTGCGATCGCTAAAATAGGTAAGTTCGTTACCTATTTGCGCCAATTTCAACAACACTTCCAATCCTCGGTGCTAGTCACTCTTTTCCTTTGTCTGACCATTCTGATTGCCACCTTTACCTATACCACCATTAACTGGGAAATTCCCATCGTTGATGCCCTCTATTTTTCCGTGGGTATGATTACCGGTGCAGGAGGACAAGAAGAAGTTGCTGAAAAAGCTCCTGCTGCCATTAAACTATTTACCGCCTTTATGATGCTCATTGGTGCAGGCATTGTTGGTATTGGCTACGCATTGCTTAATGATTGGGTGTTAGGGACTCGTTTCCGCAAACTCCTAGAAACTGCCCCCATTCCTCAACGCCATCACTATATTGTTTGTGGTTTAGGCGGTATCGGTATGGAAACCGTCCGTCAACTCCATGCCAAAGGCTATGATGTGGTGATTATTGAATCCGATCCTAAGTGTCGGTTTTTAAATACCGCCTATTCTCTCAAAGTCCCCGTCATTGTCAGTGATGCCTGTTTAGCAACCACCCTAGAGAGCGCCAATATCCAACAAGCAGAGAGCCTATTTGCCGTGACCAGCAATGATACGATTAACCTGGAAATCGCCCTCAGCAGCAAGGGATTAGTCCCGAAATTACGGGTTATTGTCCGCAACCAAGACCCCCATTTTGCCAAGTTATTCCAACAAGTCTTTGATCTTGACTCGGTTCTCAGTCCTATTGATTTAGCGGCTCCTTCCTTTGCCGCTGCTGCCCTAGGAGGTAGAATCTTGGGCAATGGTATGACGGGTGGAAGTTTATGGGTAGCTCTAGCCGCTTTGATTACCCCCAGTCATCCCTTTTGTGGTCAACGGGTTGAAGATGCAGCCATACAAGCGGATTTTGTGCCCCTATATTTAGAGACGACCTATCATCAGGTGATGCATAGCTGGGAGTTACTAGAGGCGACGTTAACCCCTGGAGATGTTTTGTATTTGACGATGCCAGCCAGCCAACTCGATCAGTTATGGCGGGTGAAACCCTCTTCTGGAGCAGTTTGGGGAAATCAAGAGAATAGGGAATAGGGAATACCAGAAAACCGGATTTTATTCTATATGAATATGAATCCTCATGAATCCTCACTATTTTTTCGCCCCTACTTTTGCCTAGGGATCTCAAGCGCTATAAGCTAGAACTAGAATACTTGAGGAATAGCTATGCTCCTCTCCAAAGGCTTTGAAATTGAAATGTACACCGGCACTCCCCAAGGTGAGATTGTCGGTCTTTCCGATCGCATTGTGGCCGATCTGAATGGTTTTGTCCGCGAACCCGATAGCCGTAATGTGGAGTATACCACTGCTCCTTTATGTCGTTACGAGAGTTTGTTGTGCGAACTGCTTCAGCCTCGACAACGGTTGCGCCAATATCTCAAGGAGCTAGGCGATTATACCTTAATTCCTGGCAGCACTTTATCGTTAGGTGGAGGCGATCGCTTTTATCGCTCTGACCCCAAGAATCCTTACCATGGATATATCGAAAAAACTTATGGCACGAAGGTGGTTACTGCCAGTATTCATATTAATATCGGCATTGCCGATCCAGGAGTGTTAATGCAGGCTTGTCGTTTGGTGCGCCTGGAAGCCCCCTTATATCTAGCATTAAGTGCGTCTTCTCCCTTTTTTAATGGTCAGTTAACGGGTTCCCATTCGACTCGCTGGCAAGTGTTTCCCCAAACGCCTGAGTTTGTGCCCTTGTTTGAAAGTCATCGCCATTATATTGATTGGACTCAGGAACAGTTGGCCCAAGGAACTATGCAAAATGTGCGTCATTTGTGGACATCTGTGCGTCCCAATGGAGATCGCCGTCCCTATAACCTGAATCGTTTAGAATTGAGAATTTGCGATCTGGTCACTGATGCGATCTCCCTTTTGGCGATCACAGCGCTGTTAGAGGCTCGTTTATGGCAATTGATTAGCGATCGAGGGTTAGACCCCCTACATATATATAGGGGCGATCTTCAAAAATTGGTGCATTTAACGGCTGAAAATGAACAAGCAGCAGCTCAGTCGAGTTTGGATGCTCGATTAACCCATTGGCAAGATGGACGCTCTATTTTGGCAAGGGAGTGGATAGAAGAACTCTACAATCAGGTTTTGCCTATAGCCAAAGAAAAAGGCTTTAGTTGTTTCCTCTCCCCCGTGAAAAAGATTTTGCGCCAGGGAAATGAAAGTTTACGATGGTTAAAGGATTATCAAGTCCATGGTAATCTAGAAAAGGTCATGCAAAAGGCGATCGCTGCCACCGAACAAGAAGAACGAGAGATGGCCGAGCAGCTCTGTCATCCCTTAGTTGCTTAATCTTCGCTCAACAAATAATCATCTCAGTTGAAGCAATCCGAGGGCTAGATTTGATTAAAATTTCTGATATTATTAAAGTTTATGGTTAGGGTGGTTCTGGTTCATCCCCAAATTCCTCCAAATACCGGAAATATTGCTCGAACCTGTGCAGCAAGCTCTACTCCCCTACATTTGGTGGGGCCCCTAGGCTTTGAAATTAGCGATCGCTATCTGAAACGGGCCGGGCTGGATTACTGGCCATTTGTCGATCTGACTTATCATCTAGATTGGGAAACCTTTACCACCCATCAACAAAACCAAGGAGGGCGATGCATCGGCTTTAGTACCTCGGGCACAACCAACTATATCGATTTTGCCTTCGGTCACAATGATTGGCTCCTATTTGGTAGTGAAACCCAAGGCCTGCCCTCCGAGGGCCTCCATTACTGTGATTGTGTGGTCAAAATCCCCATGGCTCAACCCGGAGTCCGTAGCCTGAATCTCTCAGTCAGTACAGCCTTGGGTCTCTTTGAAGCCTGTCGGCAACTCGGAAAACTCGATCAACTTTAAAACCCTAATCGATAGTCTTTGTCGCGATCAAAAATAAGAAATTTCTATCAGAAGTGGATTGATACCCATCAAACCTCCTGAAACCCCCTGATAATCTAGGTAGTAGAAGAAGATGACAATTTGAAGAGTCAGAGCTAAAATCATTGAAACAAAAATTAACGCTTGTCAGAATTGGAAAAGCAAGGTAGTCTTGCCTAAGCCTATTAACAGTCTGTGATCTTGATCTATGAACTCCAGTGTTTCCAATCACGAAAGTTAGGTTATATTAACTCAGACACTGTTAAGCGCTCGTCTATTAGGAGGTCGTTCTTTGAAACGAGCAAATTCCCAGAAAGATAATCAATCGGTTCTGCTTCCCACCGCTGTATTCCATGCAGAATTAGGTCACTCGAAGCAGGTTTCCCCCGATAGCAACCGTAGGGTGTGTACATCAGCAGCCATGATTGGCTTGGCTGCGATTTCCATGGGTTTACCAAACCTATTATTCCCAGAAGGTCAGCAAGCGGCTAGAGCAGCAGAACCAGCAACGCTTGACCCCACTCAAACTACCGACCGAGCCTCCCAACCGAATTTAACCGGTCCGGGAATATCAACCACAGTAGTTTCTTCAGGGTTCAATGCAGCAACTGCTTCTCTGGGAAATGCGCCTGTGATGCCAGAAAGTGAAGGGTTTTCCAGGGCGGAAATCTTAAGCCCAGAATCCCCATTCTTGACATCGCAGCCTCCGCTAGTTAAAACAGCCTTAGAGGAAAAGAGCCTCTCAACCTCTGAACTCTCAACCCAAGAAATAAAGCCAGAAGTTCCAGTTATTCTGACTCCAGAGTTCATAGATGCATCTGATGCATTGAATGAAAACCAACCGGTGGCTCAACAGCAGAAAGAACAAGAGCAAGCAGCCTTAGATGAGGCCGTTAGCTATGTAGCGGTATTAGAATCAGTCAACCCAGAGTCATCCCGAACCTTAACCGTTCTGCCCTCTGGAAAAACTGCCCCCAAGTTCCAAAGTCTGCCTGCACCTGTAGAGGAATCACCTGTGAAATCAGAATCGGTGATTGTGACCCTACCAAAAGAAGCCAAAGCAGAAGAAGTTACAGCAGTTAAACCTTCTTGGCAGCAGATGCAAAGTGAAACAGAGGGAGTAGCACCCGTTAATTCCACTTGGACAGTTAAGCCAATCACTGAGCCTCAAGTGGATGCGACACCCAAGAAAATCACCCTAGAGGTTTATCAAGTTCAGTCGGGAGATACGGTCAACACTATTGCCAAAACCCATGGTGTGGACTCATCAGCGCTCATTGAAGCCAATCAACTGAGTAATCCAGATCAACTGGAAGTGGATCAGTCCTTGGCAGTAACTCGATTTGAAAATTCCACATCAGGGATATCCTCTGCTGCGGTAGCGCCGTCTTTACCCTGGAAAGTAGAGGGAGAGTTACAACCTGTACCAGAGTTTGATGGCACCCCGAAACTATTTACTCCATCTCCAGAGATTGCCTCAACAGAGACTCTAGCCAACCCAACTCTGAAAGCTGAAACTGAAACAGGAGCTGCTCCAGAATTACAAGAAGCTACTCCTCTAGTCGAACCTACTCATACAGAAGTTGAAGAGTTATCGGGGCAACCGAAAGAGCAACTTAAGGAAATGAGTGGGAGTGAGCCGGAATTACCGAGCTTGACGATCGCGCCTTCCTTGAATTCTACTTCTGTAGCGTCTCGGTTCTCTCCGAGAGACTCGGTGTTTCCTCAACCCGTACTGCATCAAGTTAGAAGAGGGGAAACCTTAGATTCGATCGCCCGTCGCTATGGCGTAACGCGATCTGAGTTAATCCGAGTGAATCACATTACCAATCCCAATTTGATTCAAGTCAATCAAAACTTAAAGATTCCTAAGAGCCAAAGCCTAGACTCGATAACGGCAACTCCCGCAATTCCAGGGATCAATACCACCGAGATTAGTTCTGCTGCTATTGATTCTCAGCAGCCGGTTCCCTTAGTCAGCTTCAATAATGACTCGTCATCCCAGAAGCAGTCTACCCCTAATCCTACTGAAGAGAGTGCTTATAGTACCTATGTGGAAGGGTTAACGACAGAACTGAATCAGCTTCGCCAACAGTATCAAAATCAGCCGGCAAGCGTGACTTTACCTCTGACTCAACCCTTAACCCCAGTACAACAGCCAGTGACTTCCGTAGCTCGACCTGTAGAGCGGGTAAATTCTGAGTTTTCTACTTCTAGCTCTACAGGCAACTTGGAAGAAGACTTGCGGCGTTTACAGGAAAAATACCGCTCTTCAAGTCCTTCTACTCCACAGACTCCTGCTTCTGGAGCAGGGCAAAATGTAGCGGTTGCTCCTCTCGGACCAGATGCTTACGACCCCAGTAAGTTGCCTATTGGAGAAATGGTGTCGCCGGAAGTGCCGCCATTGGCTCCGAGTGAACGCTATCTTCCTGGCGATCGCATGAATGGCTATATCTGGCCAGCACAAGGAGTTTTCACCTCTGGATATGGTTGGCGCTGGGGCAGAATGCACCGGGGTATTGATATTGCTGGGCCCATTGGTACACCAATTTTCGCGGCTGCTCCAGGGGTCGTGGATTATTCGGATTGGAATTCGGGGGGTTATGGCTATTTGGTGGATATTCGTCATCCTGATGGAAGTCTGACTCGCTACGCCCACAATAACCGCCTGTTAGTCCGCAAGGGGCAAAAAGTTCGCCAAGGTCAGCAAATTGCTGAAATGGGGAGTACCGGTTACAGTACCGGCCCTCACCTGCATTTTGAAATTCATCCGGCTGGACAGGGCGCAGTTAACCCTATGGCTTATTTACCTAACCGCTAAATTTGGATGGTTAATAAGGGAGATCGGAAAAATGTTTTCCGATCTCCCTTGCTTTTTGGATTGAAATTAGGTTACAATAGCGAAGTTGTGGTTTTGGCTCGGTAGCTCAGTTGGTTAGAGCAGGGGACTCATAAGCCCAAGGTCGGCAGTTCAAATCTGCCCCGAGCCATATAAATATTTATAGAGTTTCCGAAACCGTCTGTATCTCCTAGATATAGGCGATTTTTATTTCCTTGACCACTGAAGATTAGGGAAAGTTGGAAAAAAGGAGTCATAACGACTATGAGTATGATATGATTCGTAACAATATGTAACGGAGAAAGCAGACATGACTCAATCTGAAGGATGTATCCGCGTTGGACAGGCGGCTCCTGACTTTACGGCAACCGCAGTGGTCGATCAAGAGTTTAAGACGATTAAACTATCAGACTACCAAGGTAAGTATGTGGTGATCTTCTTTTATCCCCTAGACTTCACCTTTGTGTGTCCGACTGAAATTACTGCCTTTAGCGATCGCTTTGAAGAATTCAAGAAGTTAGGAACCGAAGTCCTAGGCGTTTCTGTAGATAGTGAATTTTCTCACTTAGCTTGGATTCAAACCGACCGTAAATCTGGTGGTGTTGGCGATCTGAACTATCCTCTAGTCTCCGATATCAAAAAAGAAATCAGTGCTGCCTACAACGTCCTCGATCCCGATGCTGGGGTTGCTCTGAGGGGTCTATTCATCATTGATAAAGAAGGCATCATTCAACATGCCACCATCAACAACTTAGCCTTTGGTCGCAACGTTGATGAAACTCTGCGCGTACTGCAAGCCATTCAATATGTTCAAACTCACCCCGACGAAGTTTGTCCTGCGGGTTGGCAACCGGGTGAAAAAACCATGAATCCCGATCCTGTAAAATCCAAAGTTTACTTCGCAGCCGTATAAAAGATACAGCTCAGAAGTCTATTAACCAGGTACACTAAACGTACCTGGTTTTTTCATAGGGAATTGAGCAATTGAGTATGAGAACGGATTCTTCTCGTCCAGGAACCGTTATATTAGTGACGGGACCAGCGCGATCGGGAAAAAGTGAGTGGGCAGAAAGGTTAGCCCAAAAGACAGAAAAGGCAGTGGTTTACGTTGCTACAGCGCAACTCGACCCAAGCGATGTAGAATGGCAACAGCGTATTGAACGACATCAACAGCGTAGACCTCCACAATGGCAAATGAGGGAGGTTCCGAAGGAGTTGAGCCAATGTCTGGATGGGGGACAGGAAGGGGAGTGTTTATTAATTGATTCTTTAGGAACTTGGTTAGCGAACTGTCTAGAATACGATCAAGAAGTATGGGAGTTGATGGAGCAAGAGTTGTTATTGGCGATAGAACGAACACAAGCAGATCTGATTTTGGTAGCAGAAGAAACGGGATGGGGGGTGGTCCCAGCCTATCTTTTGGGACGAACCTTTCGCGATCGCCTGGGGCACTTAGTTCGTCATTTAGGAGCGATTGCTAACCCAGTGTACTTAGTGACGGGGGGCTATATCCTCAATTTAACTGAGTTAGGTACTCCTTTAAATTCAATCACCAATCTTTAGAGTTTTATAAGCTTTGATCGCTCAATTTCTTGTGTTTGATGGAGATACGATATAGGGGATTGAGGTTAAGATAGGAATAGGGGAAGATCGGGAATAGGAACTAGCGCACTCAAGCAATTCCCCTTTCTGCTGTCCTTACGACCAAGATCTTTAGACAGAGCCGAGCGCCAATTTCTCCAGACCCCTCGATCGTGAACTGACTAGCACTAGGCATGATCAGCCAATCTCTCAACGTATGATCTCTGTTTTCAAAACTCATAAGCTGTATTTAGGTTAGATTATTTATGGCATCCGCAGACCAAGTTAGACAATATTTAGCCCACTGGCTCCAGTTAGGGCGTAAAATTTATATTCATAATGGTGATCGCACTCTTTCTCCCCATCCCGTCATTGAAGGAAATCGCTATAGTAAAGCCTTTGAAGACTGTTGGCAAACCCTACTTTCCGATCAATCGGGTGACTGTTATTTAGAAGATACAGATCAGACTATTGCCGAATTACTCACGCCCAAATGGGACATAATTCTGTGCTGTCGGTGTGTGATGCCCGTTCCTATGACTATTGGTAGCATGGAGACTAAAAATTGTCCTTGTATTCGTTTATCAAGTTGGCCCAATTTAGACTTACCCTTACCGCGATCGCCTGTGAATAATCAAGCTGCCTTGAATACCATTAGACAAAAGCTGCTCCAAGCGAATGAAAAACAAATTCCTGCGGATCGGGCAGTTTTAGAACCCGGTGAAACCCTTCCCCCAGTCGGTGATGTTGACAGTGAATTACTCAATCAGTTGCCGAAATGTCAATGTTCTCATCAGGTGGCTTAATATAGCGCTACACGCTAGGGAATAGGTAGACTTTAAGAATGAAAGTTTCAAAGACGAGCAATGGTGATGGGGAAAATTTTTATTTGGACAATCTGGTTGGTTTATGTGGTTTATCTTTTGTTTTCTGACCTGCCCCCTGGCCCCTCTTTGCTGCATATTAATTCAGAATTACTGCAAGAAGTCTGGGATTTAAGCTTAAACTTTTGGTTTATTACTCCCCTGGTTTTACCTGAACAAGCGCCGGTTTTACATCCTACCTTAGAAGGGTTATTTAATATTGTTGTGGCTTGGGCTTTATTATTATGGGGCTTCCTGGTGGATGGTCGAGGTCAACGGTGGCCGATGTTTCCGTTTTTAGTGGGTATTGCCTTTTTGACGAATGTGTTTTATTTGCCTTGGTTAGGGATTAGACGCAGGAATCCAGAATTAGGCGATCGCCCTCTATCGCGATTAGAACAAGTTACAGAAAGTCGTGGTTGGGGTATTTTCTTAAGTGTAATTGTCCTGATTTCCATAAGTTGGGCGATGTTTGCAAGACCCGAATTTGGTGATATTGGGCAACGATCGCAAGAATTGATGCAGATTATTAGTCGCGATCGCCTGGCGTATTCCTTTGCGATCGATTTGCTCTTCTTTTCCCTGTTTCAATCTTGGCTAGTGAATGATGATATGGCTCGTCGCCAATGGTACAATTCTACTCTGCTGTGGATTACCCGCCTAATTCCATTTTTTGGTCTGGTCGTCTATTTCCTCCTGCGTCCTTCTCTGGCGATCGATGAGAAACTGGTCTCCCTGGAGGAAGAACAGGCATAATACAGCACTTCGCGCGGTAATAGGTAATAGGTAATAGGTAAACCATTTTTCACGCTATAATGCCCATTCTTCCGGCTTTTCATGGGAAGGCACTCTCAAGGAAAATTTCGATTACTGTACCTCATAACATCGAAAAGTGCTGTATCCC
>NZ_JAGHZH010000023.1:0-18291 GCF_017746885.1 Roseofilum sp. SBFL
AGTACCCACCTAAGCTTTCTATCTCTCAGATGGTGAATGCCCTTAAAGGCGTTTCTAGTCGTCGATATGGTCAAGCTGGCTACCCTAAACCCTATGGAAAAGATGCCCTCTGGAGTCCTAGCTATTTTGTTAGCTCCATTGAAGGCGCGCCAATAGAAGTTCTAAAGCAGTACATTAGAGAACAAGAAAAGCCGTCCTTCTAGGACGGGGTTTTAGACCCATTCTTCTGATAAGGAATAGGGAATGGGGAACAGGCAATTTAGCAATAGTGAGTAATTCCAGTCTCCGCGTCCCCGTGTCCTCCCATCCCCTAGTCCTCCACCTTTATTGCCCCATTCCCCCACTCTCCGGGCGATTTTCCCATAAAGACCGAGGTTTTGGAGATGAAGATTGGGTGAGTCTAGCTTGTTGTAGGGCTAAAGAGGCTGCTTTTTTCACATCAGCCACAGCATCATTTAAGCCCCGTTGTAAATAAGGTAAAACGAGATCGGATCTTATGCTTCCTAGGGCAGTCATGGCAGCTTCACGCACAAAGGGACTAGCATCTTGACTCAGTTGCCCAAGAGCAGAAATGATCCGTTCGGTTTCTGAGCGCAAAGGACAGGAGGCAGCGAGTTGTCCGAGCGCTAAAGCGATTTGCTGGCGAACTTCCGGGTTCTGATGGCGTGTGTAGCCCAGTAATTGGGGTAATGCGGACAGTTGGGGCCAAGTTCCTAGCGATCGCAGAATTTGACTCGGATCGAGAGGGGCTGAAACTGTCCCAGATTCAGAGGGGGTAACCGTTTCTTGGGGTTCAGAGTTGGCGTTTAGTTCAACTCCGGAGATGGGGGGGGGGAGGGGTTAGTTGCTGAAGGAGCCGGTGCAGAGTCTGTATATGGGATCGGGGGGTCTTCAGGGGGTTTGGGTTGTTCTTCTAAGGATTGAACCGCTTGTTGAGCCTGGCTTTGATAGCGTTCTCGCTGGGCAAGGGTGACTTGGCGAATCCGCGATTCTTGAGCCACGAGGGTTTTGATTTCCTTCAGACTCTGTTGAGCGTCTTGGGTGGCTTGAGAGGGTTCTGAGGGGTCTGGACGAGCAGCTTGGGCTGGGATATCTGTGGGATGGGTTTGAGCTGATTGTTGGGCATCAGCGATCGTCTGTTCCCGGATATCTTCAACGGTCTTGTCTAACCGGAATTGATGAGAGCGCTCTAGGTCTTCAATGGCCTTCTGATGCTTCTGTTCTAAGGCTTGTTTTTGTTCGTCGAGTCTTTTTTCCATTAGCCAGTAGGCGATCGCAATCCCTGCGGCTATACCAACAATCAAGGCAATAATGGCAAACATAATCTGATTTTCCTCCAAACTGATGTCGATCCTACACCCAATGGGTTCGGCTTGTGTATTTGCCTAACCCTTCAGTAGATAACTAAGGGGCGATCGCTTAATGACTTACCTGTGAACTTTAGTCGATGTCAGCCGATCCCCAACTTTTTCCTGGGGATGACTTAACAAAAATTTACAATAATCGGTCAAATTTGGCTCTAACTCTGCCTCAATTCTGATTTTGATTAGCAAAACATAAACTTTTCTAAACGACAGAGGTGACTTTGTAACAATATCTCCCCTTTTTGCTTAAGATATGACGTTAAGCCTTCAAGCCTAATTTCGATCATACGTATATAGAGGAGAAGAACACATGGCTGATTCCAGAAATATTGAGGTGATCGCAGCCTATGGGGGTAATCCAGAGGTCGGTCACCTCTCCACCCCAGTTAGCGATTCTGCATTTACTCGCGCCTTTATTGGCAATCTTCCCGCCTATCGTAAAGGTCTTTCTGCCAGTCGCAGAGGCCTTGAAGTTGGCATGGCTCACGGTTACTTCCTGTATGGACCCTTTGTGGTACTTGGTCCCTTACGCGAAACAGAATTAGCTAACCTGGCAGGTTTATTAGCCACCATTGGTCTGATTTCGATTTTAACCATCGCTCTGTCTCTCCATGGTGCGGCTGATGTTAAATATCCCCCTGTAGAATCAGCAACTCCATCAGCTCCCTCTAATCTGTGGGATAAAGATGGTTGGGGTGACTTTGCAAGCAGCTTCTTCCTGGGCGCTTGTGGTGGTGCATTCTTTGCCTATTTCCTCTGTCTCACCCCTCACCTAGCTCCTCTACAAGAGGTTGTCAATAAGATCTGGTCTGTGGGATAGAATCTTTCTTAAACGAACCTTGAATGTGTTCAGTCCAAAGTTTCCTTTCAGGAAAACACTATAAAGTTTTAACTGCCAATTAGTCATAAGGAGTTTTTGACATGACAGGTGCTTACGCTGCTTCTTTCTTGCCGTTTATCTTGGTTCCTTTAGTCGGTTTAGTTACTCCGGCTGTAGTTATGGGTTTGTTGTTCATTCACATTGAAACTGAAGCTTAAATCCCATTAGGTTTATTTGAGCATACCGTTCATAGAAAGAATCCCGCTAGTTTAGCGGGTTTTTTTGTGGTGTAGGGGTAAAAAATGAAAAATTGTTGCCCTTACTCGCCCATCTTCAGAGCTTTAATTTGCTCAGAAAACCAATTTGCCACTTCTCCATTACTGGCTTCTTGCAAACGTGCAAGGATCTGTTCCAGAAGATCTATTGGTAAACCCGATAAAAGCTGAGAAGTATTAGATTCTTTGTATCGCTTATCTTCTTGTAACTCGAAGGCAAAAACTCGCCCTCCAATGACATCAATGACCCAATATTCAGGAATACCTAAAGCAGCGTACAAGTGCTTTTTCTCGTCTAAATCACTCGATAGGGTCGTATCTGAAATTTCACCAACCAGATCGGGAACTCGCCAACGATCTAAATCAATATAGCGTCTTTCGCCAGGATGCCAGGTGGGGTAATTCTCTCCAATATAGAGAACTAGATCGGGGGCAGCCGAACTTTGGTTAGCTTTTTCTAATAAACAGCCACCAAAAGAATTGGAGATTTGCGCAGATTTTTGACTGAACCAAAGAAAGAAGAGGATGGCGAATAAATCGCCAATATTAGAGTGATTAATTCCTTCTGAACCCATCTCGACTAATAGTTGATGTTGGTAGTAGTATAGCTTGATCCGTTCGGCGCAATCGCGATCGCGCCAGACTTGATAGTTTTCCCAACTAGAGGGTTGCCACACTTCTAAAGGATGTTGATTTTGGCGGAGATCGCAGACGAGTGAAGTCATAGGATTGCAAGCCATAATTTGACTACATCATCATTCTACCCATTACCCATAATTTTCAATTCCAAACTTTTTCTTTGAGGCGATTTGAGGGTATGGATTTCTAAAGCATGATGAAACGGTATCCGTTGCCAATCGGACACATCTTTATTGAGGGGTACCGAGAAGATTGCCCTCAATGTCCCTTTTTAAGCAGGGGGACTTTCTTCGTTTCGATGGGTCAACAAAAGGATAAACTAATGGGCGGGCTTCTGTTCATGCCCCGATCGCTTACTGGTTGAATCTTATGGTGACTTCTCCTTCTGCTCCTACCGACATCGAAAATCGTAAAGCCGATCATCTGCGGATCTGTCTAGAAGAGGATGTGCAGTTCCGACGCACGACTTCTGGATTAGAGCAGTATCGCTTTATCCATGATTGTCTGCCAGATTTAGATTATGAGGATCTCCAGGTAAAGACCTCGTTCCTGGGTAAAGAGTTAGGGTCTCCGTTTTTAATTTCTTCAATGACGGGGGGAACAGAGCAAGCGCAACAGGTTAATTTTCGTCTGGCAGCTCTTGCACAAGAGTATGGTTTGGCGATGGGAGTGGGTTCGCAACGGGTGGCAGTGGAACAACCGGAAGTAGCCGATACGTTTAATGTACGGAAAATCGCCCCCAATATTGTGTTATTGGCGAATTTGGGCGCGGTGCAATTTAACTATGGCTATGGGGTGGAGCAGTGCCAACGGGTAGTCGATTTATTGGAAGCAGATGCCTTGATTTTGCACCTGAATCCCTTGCAAGAATGTATCCAAACCCGTGGTGATAAGAATTTTAAGGGATTACTGCCCAAAATTGCCCAGGTTTGCGAGCGGTTGTCTGTACCAGTGATTGCCAAAGAGGTAGGGAATGGAATTTCTGCTCGTTGCGCTCAAAAGTTATTGGACGTAGGGGTACAGGCGATTGATGTGGCGGGTGCAGGGGGAACGTCTTGGGCTAAAGTAGAGAGCGAGCGCGCAGAAAATCAGCTCCAGCGCCGTTTGGGGCAAACGTTTGGAGATTGGGGGATTCCGACGGCTGAGTGTTTGACCCAGATTCGGCAGATGAATCGCTCGATTCCTTTGATTGCGTCGGGAGGTCTAAGAACGGGATTAGATGGGGCAAAGGCGATCGCTTTGGGCGCAGATCTGGTAGGCTTGGCTTGGCCCTTTCTACAAGCTGCCCAGCACGGGGAACAGGCACTCATTGAATTGGCTGATGTGTTGATTGCAGAACTGAAAACGGTGCTGTTCTGTACCGGCTATCCGGATCTCAGTACCCTAAAATACACCCAGAGTTTACAAAAAATGTCATGATTGATCCGATCGATTTCTACTGTTCTCGCTCTCAATTGAGTCTCAAATTATGCGTCAATTCCTGAAATATACGTTTGCCAGTATCCTGGGAACTTTGGTGAGTGTAGTCTTGTTAGGGGTTCTGGGGATGGGTGGATTCATTATCTTGCTCGCCAGTCTAGCAGCAAAAGAGACAGCTCCCCTAGTTAAAGATCGGTCCGTTTTGGTGTTGGATTTGGGGTTACGAATTAATGACACGGAACCGAGTTCAACAACGACTACGGCGATTAATGAGGCGCTTTCGGGAACGACGAAACGGACGATTACCCTGCGGCAATTTTTGGATGCGGTGGAGGGGGCGATCGCCGATGAGCGCATTGTGGGCTTATATTTGCAAGGAACAGATGCCGATATGGCAGTCGGTTGGGCGAATTTACGGGAAATTCGAGCAGCACTGAAACAGTTTCGGGAAGCAGGAAAACCGATTATTGCTTACGATTTGAGTTGGAGTCAAAAGGAATATTATTTAGCTTCAGTGGCTAATCGGGTAATTATGCATCCGATGGGAAATCTGGAGTTAAATGGCTTGAGTTCAGAGGTGATGTTTTTAGGGGGAGCGCTACAAAAGTATGGTGTGGGGATTCAGGTTGTCCGCGCTGGCAAGTATAAATCGGCAGTAGAACCGTTTACGTCTACGAAGTTATCGACGGAAAATCGCCAACAAATTCAGGCATTACTCGATAGTCTTTGGGGTGATTTTCGAGAACAGGTGAGTGGAGATCGCCCGATAAATGCGGCACAAATTCAAGTTCTTGCTAATAATAATGGTATTTTATTCGCTAATGATGCCCAAGAGAGGGGCTTTGTGGATGAGATTTGGTTTGACGATCAGGTGATTGAGGATCTCAAGGCATTAACCGAGAGTAAGGAAGACGCGGAAAGTTTTCGGAAAATTAGTTTTCCTATATATGCAAGTGTTCCCAAAGAGATTGATTTGGCAGTGGATCGCACTTCGGAGGAAAAAGTGGCTTTGGTGTATGCCGAAGGAGCTATTGTAGATGGTCAAGGACGAGTAGGAGAAAATGAAATTGGCGGCGATCGCTATGCATCCATTTTACGGGATTTGCGCTTAGACGATCGGGTAAAAGCAGTGGTTTTACGGATTAATAGTCCGGGGGGCAGTGCAACGGCTTCGGAGAGGGTTCGACGGGAGTTAGAGTTAATTCAAGCTGCGAACAAACCAGTGATTGTATCTATGGGGAATTATGCTGCTTCTGGGGGCTATTGGATTGCGACAGCCAGCGATCGCATCTTAGCAGAACCGAATACGATTACTGGTTCAATCGGTGTGTTTGGCATTTTACCTAACTTGCAACAAATAGCCAATGAGAATGGGATTACTTGGGATGTGGTTAAAACCGGATTATATGCTGATTTGGGCAGTAGCGCTCGCCCCCGATCTCCTGGCGAACTCAGTTTATATCAACAGAATGTGAATCGAATTTATCAACAATTCCTGCAAACCGTGGCAGAATCCCGTAGTTTAACGGTGGCACAAGTTAATCAAATTGCCCAAGGTCGCGTATGGTCAGGAAAAGAAGCTCAGGGGATCAATTTAGTAGATGAGTTGGGAGGGTTGCAAGAGGCGATCGCCCAAGCCGCAGAAATGGCTGAATTAGGAGAAGATTGGCAACTCGAAGAATATCCCCAAACTCGCAGTTTAGAAGAGCGATTAATTGAGCAATTAATCGGCATTCGTCATACTCCAGAAGCTTCGGATTGGTTGATGGAAGAAGTGGAGAAACTCAAAGCAGAAGTGGATGAGTTAAGAACCCTCAATGACCCCTTGAGCATGTATACTCGAATGCCATTTTATTTGGAGATTGATTAAGGAAGGGTTTACTTTTATCAAACCGGGAAAAATAGTGAACCCTCGCCAGCAGTGGCACGGATGAGAGCAGTCAAGGCGAAACAACTGAATAAAATCGGTTAAAATGTAATGATTTCCAATAGGATTTAGTTCTATGACTCTTGCTATTCAACGCTTTACCCTAGAAGAATATCTGCACTACGATGATGGTACGGATACGATCTATGAATTAGTGAATGGAGAATTAGTCGCAATGGCACTCGGAACTGGACGGCATGGTGCGATCGCTAAGTTTTTGGTGAATACATTCGATGCAGAAAGTAGCCGCTTACATCAAGAATGGACAGCACTACAGGCTATTGTAGCGGTTCAATCTCCCCGTGGCGATCGCTTCGATACTTCCCGTGTTCCCGATGTAGTAGTGCTACCGAAAGAACAATGGCGTAATTTGCAGAACCGGGAAGCGATCGTTCTCTTGAATCAACCATCACCTCTATTAGTCGTAGAAGTCGCTAGTCCATCGACTCAAACCATTGATTATCGCGCTAAACGGACAGAATACTGTGTGTTAGATATTCCCGAATACTGGATCGTCGATCCCTTAGAGGATAAAGTTACTATTTTTACGTTATCTGAAGGTTGGTATGATGAAGCTGTATTTACAGGAGGAGATCGCCTCATTTCACCCACTTTCCCCGAACTCAATTTAACTGCCCACCAAGTTTTGCAAAGTGATTAACCGTTTATAATCAAGATTACCCATTACCCAATGAATTAAGGAATATAAGTCCCCATCAATTTACCTTCTGCATCATACAATTCCAACGCAATACCTGCCGTTCGACTAATATTTTCCAGAGCATTTTGAACACTTTGCACATGCTCATCAACAGAAGTAAACGTCGTTAAATCTCCACGACCTCTAGCCTGAATAAGTGTTTGACGAACCGTTTTGACATAATCAGACGTTAGAGTAACTTTCAATAAATTCTGACTGACTGTATATTCACAGATTTTCGGTAGACCGGCACAAGTTTGATTTAAATCATTTCGCGCTTGTTCCAACCGGTTGGCTTGCTGTAGTTTTTGCTCTGCTGAGAGTAACGATCCTTGATAAACATTGACTAGGGGAGATGCTTTACTATAATAAAAACTATCGCTCGGAACTTGCTGTAAATAATTCACTGCTTGACTCCAATGACCCACTGCTAGAGCTAATTCATTACTTTGTTCAAATTCCTTCGCTTTATCCGCTAACGTTAGGGCTTGATTATAAGTATCACTAGCAATTTCTTCCTTTAAGAGTCTCTCTCGGCTGGCTTGAAACTGGGTTTCATAGACATCTAAAAGCTGATTAGCCTCGACTTTAGCTTGAGTCCCCTGGGGAATATTTTTCAAGCCATTAATTGCCGTATTCCAACTGCCATAGGCCTGTTGCCAATTTTCAAGGGATTGAGCAATCCCTTGACGAGTTTTAGCCAGATCTGCGGCCTGTTTTGCCCGTTCTAAATTCTGTTGCGCTTGTTGTTCAACTTGGAGCCGATTTTGAATGGCTTCTAGATTTTGTTCATATTCTTTTAGCTTGGTGTTGACTAAGGGATAAATGGTTTCAGCCATAGAAACTTGTTGTAAATTTTTTACGGCTTCCAGCCAAAGTTGCTCGACTTCTTTCCAAGTTTCCAGAGGATGGGGAGGGTTCACACTTAGTTGGGCGGCTTCACTGGCTTGGGAAAAGGCGTTAACGATCCGATCGAGATTATCGGTATGCATTGTATTGCGTCGCATGAATTCTTGAGCTTGGGCAAAATAGGGAGACCAAAAGGGAATTCGTTCGACTTGAGAAATTGCTTCTTGTAACTGTTGTTGCGCTTGTACCAATCTTTGGGGGTTATCCGTAGTTTCTGAGGTTTGGATCGCAACTTGGCCGAGGCGTTGGGCAGTTTCTAGGGGAATGCAAGTGGCGATCGCACAGGGACGAGTCATCATATACATCACTCCTCCGGCGATCGTCAGCCCCAAAAGCCCTGCAATTCCCCAACCCCAAGTAAATAAGCGAGAGGGCGGTTGAGCTGGGGTAAGGGACTGGGATGGAGTCGCCTCTGGCAGAGATTGATTCTCTAGATTAAAAGACTGGGAAAAGTAGGGGCGTTTTTGTCCTGCTACCCGCACAAAAATCCGTCCTTGGCGACCGATCGACGGTCGATACTTTCCAATATCTTGTTGCAGTTGGGCAAAGATCCGTTGGGTATCCGGTTGAATTTTGGCAGTATGTTGAGCTAAAACCATTAAGCTGCCATTTTGTAGTAAACATTGAACCCGAAAGGCTGGCCCATGGGGAAGTTTACTATTGAGGTTTTTTTGGAGATGCTGGGTGAGAACTTGGAGTGGGCTACACTCCTGCTTAGTCGCCATAGTCAGCGGGAAGGGTTAAAGAAGGAGTGGACAAAACAATGTATGGCTATTGTAACCAAAAGTTATAGCGCGACGCGCTGGTCATGGGTAATGGGCTATTTTCCCAATCCCTATACTTGAATTAATCACAACAGACGCGGCGTAATCCTAACCATCCTCCTAAACCGCCCACCAATGCACCAAAAACCAGCAGTAGGAAAAATAGGGTTGTGGTATCGGTATAAAGATCCCAATAGGAATCCTGAAAGTGGGAGAGCAGAGGAATAACGGATAACTCTTGGGTGAATAACTTGAGGGATATCTGCTCAAAGCCTTGAACAATGCTCCAGGCGATCGCCCCCCCAACACCCCCTAAAATTACTCCTTGCATCATAAATGGTAAGCGAATCCACCAGCGGGAGGCTCCCACCAAGTGCATAATTTCAATTTCTCGGCGACGGGAGACCACAATTAACTCAATGGTCGTGGTCATAACGGCGATCGCGCTCACCATTAACACCATGGTCACCCCCAAACTCAACACCCGCAACCCCCGGTTAATCGTCGATAGTATGTCTAACGCTGCTTCTCCATAAATCACCTCATTAACCCCTGAAAACTGCTCTAACTGGGGAACCAAAGCCCTCAATGCCTCTGGAGATCGAGCCTTCACCCTCAACTCATCCACTAAAGGATTGATCGGTAAAATCTCGGTAGCCGAATTAGGAGAATTTAAGCCCAACTCCGTCAGCAAACCCATCCAAGCTTCCTCCTTGGCGATCGCTTCCACCTCGACCACTCCCGGCAGATCCTCCACCTTCGCCACCAACGGCTTCGCGCTCCAGTCCGCCTCTAAATATACCGATACCTCCAACTGGCTCCCAAACTGATTCACCAAACCCTCCAACTGCCAAGCCACCTGCCAACTTAACCCAAACAAAAATAACAACACCGTCACCGTACTAATTGCGGCCCAATTCATCCATCCCCCACGGCGCAGCCCTAACTGCACCTCACTCCACAGATAGCCCAACTGAACCCCCATCAGAAAAATCCTCATTTAAATAGCGATCGCTTTGAAAATTAGCATAAACCTGCTATCTTGTGACCCAGAAACATCAACCCTCTGTTCTGAACCTAATCGCCTTCATCCCACAACAGCCCAAAAAATCAGCAGTTTTCCGGAAAGCCACGAAAATTTTGTGTTGATGGGGGAGAACCAAGCATACAATTAGGAATCAGGCCACAGCGCTCCCCTAGGTTTTCTGGGAGTTGTCATCTAAAATAAACAAGTCCTAACGGTGAGGTAGTGAACAAATGTCAACAATCTTTGGAACTCCTGGTAACGACCTTTTACAGGGAACATCTGGTTCCGATAATATCTTCGGCTTAGAAGGCAACGATTTTCTCGAAGGGAGAGAATCAGGTGACTTCCTCTCCGGCAACCAACAAAACGATTTCCTCTCCGGCAACACCGGTAATGACAGCCTCAGAGGAGGGATGAATAACGATACCCTCTTCGGCGGACAAGGCGATGATACCCTCCTCGGAGATCTAGGGGATGACATTGTATCCGGAGACCTAGGCAATGATTCCCTATTAGGCAACCAAGGCAACGACCAACTCCTCGGAGGCATGGGGAATGATATCCTCTACGGGGGACAAGACCAAGATACTCTCTATGGAGGGCAAGGCACAGACTCCCTCTTTGGAGACTTAGGAAACGACACACTATTTGGCGACCTCGGCTCCGATACCCTCACAGGAGGAGCAGGTCGCGATATTTTTGTCCTCTCGCGCAAGAGTGTGGCTGGCCAAAACCCCACCACAGGCGGCCCCGCGATTACCGATGCGGACATTATTACAGACTTTCAAGACGGGCTAGACCTCATTGGTCTTCAAGAAGGCCTTCTATTTCCCAACATCTCCATTCAAGCAGGAACTGGGACATTCGCCGGCAGTACCGTTATCCAAGACCTAGTAACCGGTAACTTCTTAGCTATTGTTCAAGGAGTGAATCCAGCCCAGATTACTGCAGATGACTTTACAACAGATTTAGTCAACCCCATCACTAGTCCAACTCCAACTCCCACTCCAACTCCCACTCCAACCCCAACTCCAACCCCAACTCCACCGGTTCCTTCCACAGTAACCCTCACATTAAATGATGGAGTAGCATTTGAATCGGATACAGCAAATACAGCTACATTCACCGTTACTCGAACAGGAGGAAGTACAGCAGCAGCACTCACTGTGAACTATACTATTGGCGGCACAGCAACTAATGGTACAGATTATCAAGCCCTCAGTGGAAGTGTTACTATTCCTGCTGGGGCAACTAGCGCCGTGATTACTATTACACCAACAGATAATTTCCTCCAAGATGGCAGAAGAGATGTAACCTTAACCTTAGATAACAGTGGTTTTTACGTTGTTGGAACTCCTAATACAGGTACAGCAAGCATCTATGACAATGATTTGATGTATGTTGCTCCTGCTTATACCACTGCTGGAGATACAGTTGAAGGAGGGCAAGCTGTTGTTGGACTTAATGCCTTTAGTACATTAGCCGATGGAGTCACCCGACCTGGAGTTGCTGGACAAAATGCATCTCCTCCAAAAGTGATTGTTCGTCCCGGAACCTATACAGAACTAGTTGATATTGGTAAACCCATAACTGTTAGCGGCGATGCGGGAGCTATTATTGGTACAGGCGCACCTTCGGGTATAAATATAAACAATAATGCTGGTGATGGTCTAGTCGTCATTGAAGGTCTAACCTTTGATAATACAACTAATGCACTTGGAGCAATTACTATTGATCCTGATGGTATTGGCTCAGGAAGAAACACCATTATTCAGAACAACACTTTCCGAAATATTGCCATTGGTAGTGCTATTTTTGAATCCGGTAACGCTAATCCCCCAGGTGGCGGACAAGCCACAGACAACTTGACCATTACTGGCAACACCTTTACCAATATTAATGGTGTAAACCAAGATGCGATTCGGATTCAAGGCGCAAGCAACGTCACAATTCAGGGTAATACGATTGACCAAGTCACAGGTAGTGGTGGTCGTGGAATAAATGTCAGTGGTCTGGAAACTGCAACTATTTCTGGAAACACCATTAGTAATATAAATGAAGATGGCATTCAGCTTGCCAACAACGTTGCTCCATTTGTTACCCAAGGTGTAACCATTTCAAATAATACGATCACCAATGCAAATACTGCTGGAGCTGCTGGTAATACCACCAATGGTGGTATCCGGTTACGTGATGGCAACTTTACCGGTATGAATACTATTTCTGGAAATATCATCAATACTCCAGGGAACTCTGCATTAGTATATAGAAATGGATTTGCTGCTGTGGCACAAGGTGTATTAACCATTACAGGAAACACCTTGAATCGAGGAACTAATGGTGGTCAATTTGCAATTGATAATGATAGTACAGCAGCAATTTTTATCGCTAACGCGACGAACCTTGTTCCAGGAACAGCAGCAGCTACAGGATTAACTAATGCAAATTCTGCTGGTTTAGTTAATAATGGTGGAGGGATAACTTTTGTCTAAATTTCCAATTTAGTGAATCAATCAGTCACGGTAATCAGCACGTAGTAGGGTGGGCAGGATCATGAGTGATAATGCAGTTTCTACAACTTTTGCCCTGCCAAGCCTACGAGGATTTGCTAGGTAGCGAGTCTAGCTAGTCCTGTCGTGGTGGAACTCGATGATAGCTCTTAAAGTTCAGATATGATGGATTTAGCTAGTTGGGTGAGTAAGGAAGGGAACTTATTGATATTGAAATGAGTAAGAAAAAGTTGAAGAAGATGTCTAATGACGATTTCTTGCTGGGAAATTGCCATCTCTTCCCAATCTGGATCGACTTCGATATCTGTACTATTTTCCTGAAGTCAGATTTTGCCGTTAATTTGGATTTTTTTCTGCTCTCTATCTTGCCAGAAAAGAGAGTTCTTTTCTCCATCTATTCTTAACATTCAACACTTCTGGGTTGGGAGTTACTCCAGACTCAATAGCCTTAAATCTAGTCTTGAGTTTGTTAAACTTACATTAACCCATTCCGATCGCCCATGACTGAAGACAATACGATCCGCATCCAAGGAGCGAGACAGCATAATCTCAAGAATATCGATCTGGAACTACCGCGCGATCGCCTGATTGTCTTCACTGGGGTGTCCGGATCGGGCAAATCCTCCCTCGCTTTTGATACCATCTTTGCCGAAGATCAACGGTGCTATGTAGGCGATCGCTCCAGCAGATTATCCAGATTGCATATAAAATTACATTTCATAGCCATTCCAGTCTTGTGTAGTCACTTCTACTTCTCCAACTCTGGGAATGGTTAAATTAAACTGAAAAACGATCTGCTTATTTTCAATAGTAATATTTCTTATATCTATAAAACTTTTATCTGGCAAAAGTCCATCAGGCGAAACGGAGCGTTCTGACTTATTTTTATACCCTGACTCTTCTAACCATTCTGTAACATTTCTCCAATTCTCCACCTGAGAATTACTTTTCCCCACCAGACTTTTCACGTAAACATACAGAGTCCTACACACCTCACTTTCCACACCTTTAACACTTTTGTGCAGGTGTTGTGCCACTTCTGCGGGCGAGAAGCCACACAGCAAACCCCGTAAATGTAACTTTTCCACCGGAGTCAACCGTTTTCCCTTAGCCGATGCCAAGTCGGTATACAACGTCTCCAAGTCCCATTCCTTCGCCGCTTCAGCAAACTGCACGTTACTTGATGGCATATAACACCTAATTTAAAAAAATTTTACCTAGCCAAATTATAGCTCAATTTACAGCGATCGCTATGTCACGGCTGAGATTAACTGGTTTACGCTTATAGAAAAGCCTCACACTGGCTAACCTAGTTGGGTTTGCCTCTTTAACCCAACAGCCACAAACGTAAAATTTGAGCTTAGTAGGGAACAAGAAATGATAGAACTTGAATTTGCTGACAATCCAGAACCTCGCTGTCCCGTTGTTTTGCTTCTGGATACCTCTAGTTCGATGTCAGGCGCACCGATTACACAGCTAAATGCTGGTGTAGCTACATTTCAACAAGAAGTACAGCGAGATCCAACAGCATCTCTCCGAGTTGAAGTGGCTATTATTGCCTTTTCTAGCGATGCACAACTTGTGCAAGATTTTGTCACTCTCGACCAGTTTAATCCACCTCAACTACAAGCAAATGGTTTGACAGCAATGGGTCAAGCAATAGAATTAGCCCTCGATCAAGTCGAACGCCGTAAAACAGAATACAAAAACAACTCAATTCAATACTACCAACCCTGGATATTTTTAATCACAGATGGTGAACCTAATGATAGTTGGCAAAATGCTGCACAACGAGTTAGACAAGCTGATGCTGATCGTAAAGTGAGCTTTTTCGCTATAGGTGTTCAGGGAGCAAACATCAATACTCTCAGACAAATTGCTCCAGCCAATACTCCTCCCCTCATGCTTGATGGTTTGAAGTTTACAGACCTCTTCCGTTGGCTCTCTGATTCCATGAAACGAGTCTCTAGTAGCAAGGTTGGTAGCGGACAGCTTTCTCTACCTCCGGTCAGTGGTTGGGCACAAGTTAACACTTAAAAGTGAGGTTCAATGTCAATTATGCAATGGCAAGCTGTGGCCTGTAGCGAAATAGGAACGAAACACATCCAAAAAGGAATTCCTTGCCAAGATTATGGAAGCTATCAGATTTTATCTGGTGGTCAAGTAGTCATTGGGGCTGTTTCTGATGGCTTAGGAAGTGCTTCTCGCTCAGAATTAGGCTCTAAAAAAGCGGTTGAAATAGCTCTCATACAACTCTCTAAAGTTGCATCTGAGTTAACACTTAACCAGCAGCCACCAGAGCAAGAAAGGGCCAGAAAAATGTTTACAGATCTGGTCATAATCGTCCAACAGGAGCTTGAAAAGGTAGCCCATCAGCAAAACTGTCTTGTTGATGACTTAGCTTGTACATTGCTTGCATTTATCGCTACACCGACTTGGCTGGCTGCTATGCAAGTCGGTGATGGCTCAATCGTAGTACGTCCCTATTCTCCAAGCAACACTGATGAAGAGTATGAGCTTCTATTTAGACCCGATAAAAGTGGATATGTCAATGAATTAACCCCCGTAACGGAATCTCGTGCTATTGAGGAGATGCAAACAGATGTCCGATCCAACTTATGCGAGTTCATTTGTGTAGCAACTGATGGAGTAGAAAATATTGCCTTACTTAAACGAGAGAACTGGAAGCCTTTTCCAGGTTTTTTTAGTCCTCTCGAACAATGTATGTTCTCAGAGAAAAGTTTAACTCAAAAACAAGAGGAAATACGTGCCACTCTAAATACGGATAAGCTAAATCAAAAAACCGATGATGATAAAACATTACTTTTATGTATCTATGGTAACATCCCTTCTCGTAAAACACGAAAACCAATTCAACAGATACCACCTCAAGACAATTCTACAAGTGAAACTAGATCTCCAGAAACGCAATTTACTAAAGAATTGTCAAAGATAATAGCAATCGATCTCAAAAACAAGGGAATTAATTACACCATCAGATTATCCAATAAAAGCAGTCATACAAAAATAGGTATTTTTCTTGAGCCAAATCAGATACCAATAGATAGGAGACTAATCAAGATAATTGAGGAGTCTATTGATGGATATAAAAAGCAAATTATGTCCATTGAAACAATTGAAATTTATGAATTAGATAAGGATGCCATAAATAAGCCAAAGATCCTTCAAAGATTGACGATCAAAAATGCTTTAAAAAAGGATATTATAAGAACATCATGTATCGCCGCAACAATTGCAATACTAATGACCTTGATTTCCATTATTTTGATTAATAATTCAATTTTGTTAAACCTAAGTTTAACAGCAAAGCTAGATGCAGGAATTGCTATAAAAGTTTTTATTTTGTTTTTAGTTAATTTTAGTCTATTTGCATACATTATAGTTCCTGGTTTTAGGAGTAATTAAAGTAATGCGTGTTTTAAGGTGTCAAAAAAATGGCGAAAGAATTGAATTAATTAAAGAGATCGCATCGGCTGGAGAAGGAATTATTTGGAAAACTAACAAACCAGGTTTTTTGGCAAAAGAATATAAAAAAACTATAAATCCAGAGCAAATACAAAAATTAAATGTCATGGTAGACAATCCACCATCGACCCAATTGCAAGGTCATGTTGCTATCGCATGGCCACAATGTGTGCTTGAAAATAAATCTAGTAAACCAGTTGGTTTTCTGATGCCGGAAATAAGGAATTCTATGACTTTAATTGAGGTGTATAATCCTAAACTTAGAAACAAAAAAGCATCCGGATTTAACTGGAATTACTTGCATATTACAGCTTATAATATTGCTAATATCGTTCATGAACTTCATAGAAAAAACTATGTTATATGTGACATAAAACCTCACAACATCTTGGTTAATGACAGAGCGCAAGCTTCGATTATTGATACCGATTCTTTTCAAATCACTGATCCAAAAAACTTGAAGATTTATCGAAGTTCTATGGGTTCAGGAGAATTCACACCTCCTGAAATGTTTAATGTTGACTTTAAGAAAGTAGATCGCTCTGAAATTCAAGACCGTTTTGGGTTAGCAGTAATTATTTGGCAATTGCTTTTTGGTTCCCACCCATTTTTAGGACAATGGCGGGGAACTGGTGACCATCCTGATATTGATACATTAATTCATGGTGGGCACTGGGTTTATGGTAAAAATTCTAAACTAGCCCCATCTTCATTTTCAATGCCTCTCAGCATTGTTCATCCTGAAATCAAAAGACTTTTTCATAAATGCTTTGATGATGGTCATAAACAGCCTTATGCTCGACCAACCGCAGAAGATTGGAAAAATGCCTTAACGTTAGGAATTCAAGATTTAACTGACTGTTCAGTTGAAATCAATCACAAGTATAGCAAGACCTATGGCAAATGTTATTGGTGCGAGAGAAAAAATACGCTAAAGGGCTATGACGTATTTACTAGCTTGGGAAAACCCAAACCCAAGCCTACACCGACACCTACACCACCAAAGCCACCAAAGCAACCTGTGACTATAAAGCCACCTGTGACTATTCCTTCACCACCACAACCAGCGACACCTGTATATCCTCCTAAATATCAAGGCTCACTAGCTCTATTGTCTACACCTATTTGGGTTAAAACTTTAGCTATCCTTGGAGTGATTTCAACCTTAACTACAACTGCTCTTGGTTTCTTTTCTTATTACCAGTATCAGCAACTACAGGAACTTGAACAACAGATTGAGCGGAAGCTTCAAGAAGAGAATTTAAATTTAAGTCCACTTTTACCTGAAAACACAGCATTATCCTCTTTGGAATATTCTAGATTGGATCAAGTTAAGATCAAGTTTGGAGAAATTAAAATGCGTGTATCCTGGGAACTGGCTAATTTTAGAAATATGAAAAAAGACCAACAATCTTTTGTTTATATAGCAAATCAAAATTTAATCAATCATTTAGAGAAAGAACAGTCTTCACTTTCTGGGGAAATATCCACTTTAGAATATCGAGTCCAAGAGTTAAAAGAACAATTAGAAGATAGAAATGAAGAAATTGAAAATTTAAAAGAGGACAATCAAGATCTCAAAAATAAAGTGAGATATCGCGAACAACGAATCGAGAGCTTACGTGAACAAAACAAAGATATCAGGGAAGAAAAAAATGAATTAAACAATCAATTAGAACGCTTGAAAAGAAGAATTAATGACTTAGAGGGTACAAATTCCTCAAGGTTTGATTGGGAAGGTATTAGAAACTCAGAATATAAGTAGAAAAATTTGCTGAAAGATTGAGGAAATTGGGAATTGATCTCAGTAAGTTGGCTTAGTAATGGATTATTTTGCTATGGGTATAGTTGAACGGTTGTTTTCCCCTACAGATCCTCGCAAATTTCTTAGCCAAAGCCTATTTCACTAATTCTTCGCGATCGCGCCACATGCTAATAATCTAACCTGCTGTTAGACTTTTTTGCTGATAAATCCACAATTTCTCGATCGCTTTCTGCTTGCTGTTTTTGCAAATCAGCAAAGATAGCTTTTAGGTCATGGTTGAATAGAGCAGAATACTCTTGACGAATTCTGTGGATTTCCTCAACAATAGGATCTTGATACATAATTAAACCTCCACTTGGATTTTAACGTACAATCTAGTCTGAGTCTATCGAACTCACCTTAACCCAAAGATGATCGCCCATGACCGAAGACAATACGATCCGCATCCGAGGAGCGAGAGAGCATAATCTCAAGAATATCGATCTGGAACTGCCGCGCGATCGCCTCATTGTGTTTACCGGAGTTTTGGGATTGGGGAAATCATTGTTATTGCTATGATCGAAGTGCTATCCCATCATTGGAGAACCCATGATACTCCAGTATAATCCTACAGATCGCCTACCTTCGGCTAAAGACCTGCCCGACTCTGACGAGACTCCTGTGGATAACGAACTACAAGATTTAAT